>DAORHS010000113.1:0-9756 GCA_035438165.1 Prosthecobacter sp. | reverse complement strand
CTCCGAGCTGAGAGCCAGTTTGGCGATCTGGCCGGGTTCGAGAACATTGTCGATGCCGGTCTCCCCAAACCGGCTGCGCCCGAGCGCGGAACCGAGATCGAGCAGTCCGCGTGGAAACACGAAGAACAGCAGCACCGCCAGCGGCAGCGCCTGCGCAAACAACGTCGCGGTGACGCGCGCGGGTTCACGCACGCCGGGTGCGCTGCGGCGAAAGCGCACCATGCATGCGGCGATGAGCAGCAGCACCACCACCGCCCACACCGAGCGCGAGAGATGGTTATCCAGCAGGATGGCGCAGAACGCGAGAAACCAGCCGATGAGCGCCAGCACCTGAAACTCGCGCGGTGTGCGACTTTCCAGCATCTTTGCCCCGGCCAGCACGAGCAGCAGCGCAATGCCCGGCTCCATCCCGCCCAGCTCCCCGTAGTCGAAATACACCGCTGCGACTCCTGCCGCGATGACGCCGATGCGGACCAGCACATGCGGCACCGCTCTCTGCATCACCCCACGCCAGATCAGGCACAGACCGCACACCGCCAGACCGGCATTCGCGATGTAACCGTGCAGCGGCAGGATCGCCAGCAGCACCGCCAGGCTCAGAAAGAGCAGCGGACGTTTCGCGAGAGACGTGGTCTGCTCCATGCCCAAGGCGTTCACCACCTGCCCCGCCTGCATCTCTCCCGACACGGCGGAACCTGCCTCCGCGGACGTTTGGGTGGAGAGCGCATCCAGGCAGCGGCGCAGGTGCGCGGGACCGTGACCGGCGCGGACCACGAGCCCGGGCATGCGCAGTTCATAGGGCCTGCCTTCGCTCTCACAAGTTTCCATCCAGCGTGCGATCTGCGCCGCACGTGCGGGCTCGTCGAGTGTCAGCTTGCTCCAATCAAACACCCGTACGCCCTGAACGCCCATGCTCCACGATTTGACCATCAGCGGTCCGCCCCGTGCCGTCGAACGCCAGTCGATGTGCCGGGGTGAATCTCCCGCCCGCCATTCACGCAGACCCGCAAAATCATCACCACCGTTGCCATGGGCACGATGGGATGAAACGGCGATCTCATCGCCCTGCCGCGAGGAATCGGGCGCAGGCAGCGGCAGATCTCCCGCCGCTTTCGGATGCACACGCCGCACCCATGACGTTTCGACGACGCACTCTGCTGCAAACAAACCCAGCGGATAAACGCTGCGCACCAGGATCTGCAGCGCGCCGCCTGAATCCTTCACGGGCGGAGGCAGATCCACGAGCACCGCGCTGCCCGACGGCACGCACTCCACAAACACCGGTGCCGCCGCCCCGACCACAATCACTTCGAGACCACATGGCGACACCGCGCCCGAGGCGCGCAGTTCCACCGGAATGCTTATGGTCTCGTCCTGCGCCGCAGGCCGGGCGTCAACGATGCGGTCCTTCAGCCCGTGCAGATTCGCCCGCGCATGCAGCCAGGTCAGCGCCCCCGTCGTCGCCGTGAGCAGCGAGATCAGATGCGCAGCTCCGTTCGACTGCGCTTCAGCCGCGTACCACATCCCCGCCACGATGGCCAGCAGCGCCAGCGTGTGTCGGTTCCAGCGCACGCGCACGTTCATCGCATCAGGACACGGGTGTTTCAGCGATCAACTGCCGCGCCAGTTCGACGCCGCTCATGCCGTCCGCCGCATGTTCGAGGCGATGTCCCATCACGACGACGGCCACGGCTTGAATGTCTTCGGGCAGCACCATGGCACGGCCGCTGAGCAATGCCCAGGCACGGGAGGCGGCGAGCACCGCAAGTCCCGCACGAGGAGAAAGCCCGCGTCCCTGCACGCGGCTCGCGGCCAGCAGGTCCTGCAAATAATCGAGCAACGCCGGCGAAGCGTACACAGCGCGTGTCCATGTCTGCAACTGCTGCAGTTCCAGAAAGGACATCGCGGGCTCCATCGTGCGCAGCAGTTCGCGTCTCTCCTGCCCCTCCAGCAGCATGCGTTCCGCCGTGCGATCCGGCACCCCGAGCGCCAGACGCATCAAGAAGCGGTCCATTTGTGACTCCGGCAGCATGAAGGTGCCGATTTGCGACGAAGGATTCTGCGTCGCGATGACGAAGAACGGCTCCGGCAGCGGATGCGTGGCGCCATCGGCGGTCACCTTGCCCTCCTCCATCGCTTCAAGCAGCGCGGACTGGGTCTTCGGCGTGGCGCGGTTGATTTCATCCGCCAGCAGTACCTGCGTGAAGACCGGACCGCGATGAAAATGAAACGCCGCCGTGTCGCGGTCATACACCGACGCACCGAGAATGTCGGCCGGCAGCAGGTCGCTGGTAAACTGCACACGACGAAATCCCAATCCCAATGCCTGGGCCAGCGCCTGGGACAACATCGTCTTTCCCACTCCCGGCTGATCTTCAAACAGCAGATGACCGCGTGCCAGCAGGCAGGTCACCGCAAGGCGGACGACGTCTTCCTTGCCCAAAATGATCTGCGACACGCGCTCAATGATGCTTTCGATCTGCTGGGCTGCTTGCTGGGCGGTGGAGGCTGGCAGCATGGCGTCGGCGGAAGTATGGGATGAGCGTGAAGACACGGGGAAGGTATTTGTGCCTCCAGTGTCGCCGATTTTCTGATGAGAAAGCAAGCCTGCTTTCTTCATCCTTCACAAAATGACAATGTCAGATCTGCTGCAGTTTGTTCCGCTCGTTCGGCGTGCGGCAGACGGGACAGATGGTGACGGCGATCTTGCGCTTCGGCTCGCAGGCGTAGGCCGTGCCACAGATCCGGCACTGAATGGCGATGCGCCGCCGATAGACCTCGCGTTTGCGATCGCGCCAGAAGCTGTAAAACCACAGCACGCAAACCATCGTGACACCGACGGCCATGAACAGAATGATCAATCCGCCCAGAGGAATGGGAATCATGGCGCGGAAACCGCCTCCCATCGGAAAGAGACTTCCCCCCACTCCATGCGTCGCACGGAGGAAGGCGTGAACCGCAGCGTGGTGACGGCGGCGTGAAGCTGCTGCATGACTCCGGCGTCTTCGACATTGCCCAGCGGCAGCGCCGTGATGATCTGCCCGGAGGCTCCGACGGCCACGCGAAATTGCACACGTGTGGGCTGCGTGAGATTGATGCCGCTCAGTTCCACGTTCGCGGGTCCGCGTTTCGCCAGCGCAGGACTCACGACGGCCCGCAGCGTCGCCGCACGCGGCGCGGTGACGGCTTCCGTGGCACGGCGTGGCACGGGTGGCAGAACATCCGAGGTGGCGGTGAACAGGCGAGGCTGACGGATGGCCGCAGGCTCAGGCTCCAGCGCACGCAGCTTGATCTCATGCCCGTCAAACGTGGGATGAAAGGCCAGCAGGGGGCTCTCGGACGGCAGCGCCGAATCTGAATCACTCAGCAATGCAAAGCTGCGATCCTGCGCCCGGTGGATGAGCGCCAGCGCCGCTGGGTCATTGGGATCCAGCGAGATCACATGCTGCGGCGTGACCGGAAGCCGCTGCGCCACCGGATGCACCACGCGGAAGATGAAAAAGAACCCCGCCATCGCCCCCATCAGCACCAGCAGCGCCGCCACCAGATGCCACGTCGAATGATCACGCGCACCCCAGGCGAAAATCAGCGGCGACTGTTCGTGGGGATGCGACTTGGAGGACATCTTCAACGGAAGGTTTTACGCCTTGGGCGGCACGGTGGAATAGGCCACCTCGTAGCCCAGCTCGAGAGCGATGTTGCCGATCTCGATGACGCGGCCATGCGGTGCCTGTTTGGCGGCGTGAATGATGGCCCGGCGCTCGCCTTCGCGATTCGCCTTCAGCTTTTCACGCAGCTCCGTCGGAGTGGTTCGCACGCCGTCAAAATACAGCGAGTCATCCAGCCCGGCCGGCACGGTGATGATATGGGCGCGGTCAAAACCCGTGAGCCGCGAACTGGACTGCGGAGTCTCCACCTTGATGCCGGACTGCACCACGAAGTTGCTGGTGAGAAGAAAGTACACCAGCAGCAGCAGGATCGTGTTCAGCAGCGGCACCGTGTACAGCCAGGGGCTTTGCTTGGGCAGATGACTCTCGAGCTTCATGGTTGATGCGGCGATGGGCGCGAAACCGGCAGTCTGGATACGGTTGGGACTGCCTCAATGACGCGGCGGAAACTCATCCCTTCAACCCGCGCGTGCGCGTCTTCGTCATTGGAGGCGCGGCTTCCGCCTGACGGAACTCGACGATGTTGTCGGTGCTGTTGGCGTCTTCGATCAGATTCACGATCTCAATGCCCGCGCGTTCCAGATCATGCATGAGCGAGCGGGCGCGGGCGCTGAGAAAGGCAAAGGAGAGATAGGCGGGGATCGCCACCACGAGACCGAGCGCCGAGGTGATCAGGCTCTGATACACGCCACGCGCCACGTCCGCCTGAGTCGCCACGCCGTTCGCGGAGGAGAGGTTCGTAAAGCTGTCCAGCAGGCCGATCACGGTGCCCAGCAGACCGATCAGCGGCGCGGCATGGGCGATGGCGTTCAAAATGCCAAGAAAGCGCTCCAGCCGCGGCACTTCGAGCTGCCCGGCCTCCTGCACGATCTCCTTGAGCTGCTCGCGCGGCGCATGATGCCGCAGCAGCGCCGCATGAATCACCCGCCCCGCCGGCACCCGGGTCGCCACGCACTCCTGCAGCGCTTCAGCAAAGTTTTTCCGGCGGATCAGACTGGCCAGTCCGGCCAGGAACTCGCCCACATTCATGCTCGCCCGATGAAAGTAGGCCAGGCGCTCGACAAAAATCGCTCCGGCGAAGCAAAGGCATCCGATCAGGAGCCAGACAAGCGGTCCGCCTTTGGAGATAAGATCGATCATGAGCCAAAAATCCGAAAGTGATGGGTAAAGCCTGGCACCACACGCCAGTTCGGGAGACGCGGAATACGAAGCATGTTTTATGCCGAGACCGACGGCTTGTAAACACTGGAAATTAAAGGGTATTCCCCCCGGCTTCAACCCTGGCCTTTATCTTTCCTGCCAACGGCAGCCTGAGGACGGCTGGTTTTGCCGCAAAGGAGCAACGAGGCAGAGGATGAAGAGAAGATTTCAGATTCAACCTCTGCTCCTCCGCCCCTTTGCGGCAAATCCGACCCACCCCTCGCCCCCTCCCGGTGACATTCATACCAAAACCCATCACCTCCCGCTCTTGCTTCCCGTTCCCGAAACCGCTCCAATGCCTGCCATGAAACCCTTCGATCTCCAGGTCAACGGCTACGCAGGCACCGACTTCAATGGCGACGCCCTCACCGCTGAAGCCCTCCACCACGCCTGCCAGTGCCTCGTTGAAGACGGCTGCGACAACATTCTCGCCACCTTCATCACCGATGAAATCCCCACCCTGGAGCGTCGCATCGGCAAGCTGGTCGAATTGCGTGAAAAAGACGAGCTCGCCCGCCGCATCATCACCGGCATCCACATCGAGGGGCCGTTCATCAATCCCATCAAAGGCTACGTCGGCGCCCATCCGCCCCATGCCGTGAAACCGGCCAACGTGGACGACGCCAAGCGCCTCCTCGCCGCCGCCGGTGGCCTCGCGAAGCTCGTCACCCTCGCCCCCGAGCACGATGAGGGCAGCAAAACCACCGCCTTCCTCGCCGCCCAAGGCGTCACCGTCTCGGCTGGCCACTGCGATCCCTCGCTCGATCAGCTCAATGCCGCCTGCGATGCCGGACTGAGCATGTTCACGCATCTCGGCAACGGCTGCCCCATCCAGATGCACCGCCATGACAACATCATCCAGCGCGCCCTCAGTCTGCATGACCGCCTCTGGCTCTGCTTCATCCCAGACGGCGTCCATGTGCCCTTCTTCGTGCTGAAAAACTGGCTCGCCAGCATCGGCCTCGACCGCACCATTTTTGTCACGGATGCCATCTCCGCCGCCCGCCTCGGCCCCGGCCGCTACACCCTCGCCGGCTGGGACATCCTCATCGGCGACGACCTCGTCGCCCGCTCCCCCGATGCCACCCACTTCGTCGGCAGCACCGTCACCGTCCCGAGGATCAAAGCGAACGCGTATGAGCAGCTCGGCATGAACGAGGAGGAGTTGAAGCAAGTGCTGGATGTGAATCCGCGGATGGCGATTGCAACTCATCGCACCTGAAGCTCCGTGGGTGACTGATCGACTGGGCTCATCAGAAATTTTACTCCCTTACCTGCAAGCGTTTGCAGGCCTGGAATCACCTCGTTTTCACCCACCAACAGGCAGGCGCGTGGCAATCACGGATCCCAGCGTTCCCGCCATCTGCACGGACGGCCCCTCGCGGCCCAGGCTCATGCCACTGCCGATGCTCAGGGCACCGGCCACAAACTTCACCCACATGATCCGCGGTGAGGACCAGCCAAACTCCTTCCAAAACGCCAGCTTCAACTGCGGAATGCCGCTGCCGGACCGCACACATGCAGCAGCACCCCGGAGAGCAGCGAAGCCGCCAGCATGAGTCCCAGCGTTCGCCACATGAAGGTGTCGGGTGAGTGCTCCGCCCAGGCTTCAAACGTGCGTCCGTAGAGTACGTTGGATGCACTCATGGAAGGCCACCGCGATCCCGCCCCCCGCCACGCCATAAATCGCCGTCGCGACATACAAACGAGGGCGCGGCGGCAGCTTGGAGAGCAGGCTGCGGAGACTCATGCCTACACCAAGCACAGCTTGAAACTCAGTCCACCGGGGATCGAGTCGAACCCGCATCTTTGTCCCACTTCCACCTCTAAAGGTTCGTCTGACACCGTCTTCCTGCTGCTCAAACTCTTCACAACCGCCCCACAGACACGCCTTCGTTCCGAAGCCCCGTTTTGGCTTGAGGATTTGACAGATCGCCTCCGTCTCGCCTGTTCTGTTTCGTCATGAATTTCCGCACGCTCGCCGCGTTCCTGCTCCTCACCACGCCTCTCGTCGCCCAAAAAGCCGACAAACCCGCAACGCCCTCGCCGTGGGGTGACTTCGTGGAGAAAGACTTCCCGTTCTTCAGCAGCGTGCTCGACTGCCGCGACCTCGGTGAAGGCTTCCCGAAGGATAATCTCACACCGCGCGGCCTCATCCTGAACCTCGGCCACAACCTCTGGGCCTGCTTCGACACCGACCTCCTCCGCATCGCCTGCATCTGGGAAGGCGAGGAGGGCAAACCACCCGTTACGCCGGAGGCACTCGCGCCCGGTTCGTACCACATCGCCGGGCAGAAGACCAAGGACGGCCAGGAGTATCTGCCGAAGCCGGTTGGCAAGGTGTGGCTGGCGAATGGCATCTATCCGGGCTGGCAGGTCGGCGAGGAACCGAGCTTCACCGATCCGCGTGAGCCGACGCCGAGCAAAGATGAGGTGGGGAGAGGACCAGTGGCGGGCATGCAATTCAAATCAGTCACGCTCGGCAAGGATGGGATGATAGAGCTGAATTATGAAGTTGATGCAGTTGCAATAACCGAGACAATTTCGGTGGAAAAATCGAACGACGGCATTGAGGTCCGGCGAAACGTAATCATCTCTCCGCATGAAAAGCCTTTGCTGCTGATAGCTGGGATTGGCAATGCATCATCTGGAGCTGTCGCCTTCGTTTCGACGTCCAAAGGATTGAGCAGCATCGATGAGAACCGCCTTTATCTGTGCGTCCAGCCGAACAACAGAACCCAACACATTACTGCAGGAGCAGAAAACCGGAGATTAAAAGAGCTTCAAGGCCAGCAAGTGCAAAAAGCCGATTGGAATAATATTGAAAGCACCCACGCCACCCTCGGCACCAGCAAGAGCGGCTACGCCATCGACGAGATTCCCCTGCCCCTCGAAAATCCGTGGAAACGCAATGTGCGCCTCGCGGATGTCGCGTTCTTGAATGATCAGGGCGATGCGGCGGGTGTGACCTTTGATGGCGATGTGTGGCTGATCTCCGGCCTGAAGGGCGATTTGGAGAAGGTGACGTGGAAGCGCTTCGCCAGCGGGCTGCATGAGCCGATGTCGATCGTAGTCCGCGAGTCCGCTCGCGGCGAATCACCCCAGACGCCGGATCGCGAGAGGACTCGCGAACTACTGGTCTTCGACCGCAACGGTATCTGGAAGCTCGTGGATACGAACAGCGACAAGGAATGCGACCGCTATGAGATGTTCTGCAACCTCTTCGCACAGACGGCGGAGACGCGGGAGTTTCCGAACTCGATGAAACTGGGGCCGAAGGGCGAGCTGTACATCTCCAAAGGCGGCCAGGAAGGCACGACGATCGGCAAGCACAACGGCACAGTCATCAAGGTGGCGGCAGATGGGAAGTCGTTTGAGGTCATCGGCTACGGCCTGCGCCAGCCCTTCATCGGCGTGAATGAAAAGACCGGTCTCGTCACCGCGAGCGACCAGCAGGGCAACTACGTGCCCTCCACACCGCTGCACATCATCTCGGACCATCACTTCTACGGCCACCTGCCGACCATCGCGCAGAAGGAGGCGTATCCCGAGACGATCACCGAGCCGCTGACGTGGCTGCCGCATCCGGTGAACCCCAGCGGCGTCACGCAGACCTGGTTGCTCGACGCGAAGATGGGGCCGGTAAACGACGAACTCATTCACATCGGCTACAACCGCCCGGAACTCTTCCGCGTACTCATGAACACGCGCTTCGCCCGTCCGCAGGCGGCAGTGACGAGCTTCTCCCGCAACTTCGACTTCCCCACGCTTAATGCGAAGGTGAATCCGGCGGACGGACAGCTCTACGTCACCGGATTCCAGGTCTGGGGCACCGTGGTGAAGAAACTCAGCGGCCTCGCCCGCGTGCGCTACACCGGCGGCGAGCGTGTGCTGCTCAAGGAAGTCACGCCGACCGACAAGGGCCTGCTCCTGCGCTTCAACGCGAAGCTGGACGCGACACTCGCGACCAATCCTGACAGCTACAACGCCGAGCGCTGGAACTACCGCCGCACGCCGGACTACGGCAGCCCGCATCTCAAGCTCGACGGCAGCACCGGCCAGGAGTGGATGACAGCCAGCAGCGCCTACCTGAGCCAGGACGGCCAAAGCGTGCTCGTCGGCTTCCCCGACATGAAAGTCGTGAACCAAATGCGCATCGGCTGGGGCCTGAAAGGCGCGGACGGATCCCCCGCGCAGAACGCCGCCTACTTCTCGCCTTGGGAACTGCTCCCCTTTGACGCGAAGAAGGAAGGTTTCGGCGACATCCAGGTCGATCTCACCCCGCGAAAGGCCGCTGCCATCGTCGCCGTCAAACCGACGGTGGAGGAAGGCGAACGCATGTATCAAATGTTCGGCTGCATGGCCTGCCACAGCACCGATGGCACCCTCGTCGGCAAGGTCGGCCCGAGCTGGAAAGGCCTCTTCGGCAGCGAACGCGACATCGCCAAGGGCACGAAAGGCAAGTTCAAGGCCGACGAAGCCTACCTGCGCGAATCCATCCTCAATCCGAGCGCCAAAGTCGTGAAGGGCTTCGAGAAATTCGACACCGGCATGCCGATCTACGCCGGCATCTTGAACGACTCGCAGATCGAGAGCCTGATTTTGTACATCAAGACTTTGAAGTAGTTCGCAAGGAGCGGGGGGCTTGCAGCGTCCAGCCGAGCTGTAGCAGCAAGGCGGCTTGTTCTTTTTCGGGGATGGTTTTATTCTGGGCAACGTGAGGCGCGGCCATCCGTGGTGTCGAACTCCACGTCCACCAGCACGATCTTGCGCAGGTGCTGGAGCACTTGCCAGGAGGTGAAATTCGACGGCGCGGCCTTCGAGACTAAGCAAGTCTTCTTCCACAGCAAGGACGGCGCGAAGATGCCGATGTTCATCGTCCACAAAA
>DAORHS010000112.1:0-9769 GCA_035438165.1 Prosthecobacter sp. | reverse complement strand
CATGCGCCTGATAGATCGGCGAGATCGCGGTGCCCCAATCGACGCAGGCGAGCCAGCCGGCGTTGCAGTGCGTCATGACGTTCAGCGGCGCTGCGGGATCGGCTTTCTTCGCCTGAATGGCGCGGAAGAGCGCCAACGCGTGTTTGCCGATGGCGTGGTTCGTCTGCACATCCTCCTCACAAATTGCCAGAGCTTCAGCCCAGGCCGCATCGGCGCGTTGTTCTTGTTCCAGTGGCGATACAACACGTTTCACACGATCCAGCGCCCAGCGCAGATTGATCGCCGTAGGCCGTGTGGCGTGCAGAACCTCATAGGCCCGCTGCAAGGCCGCGTCGGACGCGTCATCACGCAGCGCAAAGAACAGGCCGAAGGCCGCCGTGGCACCGATCAGCGGCGCACCACGCACGCGCATGACCTGAATGGCCTCGGCGGCGTCTTCCATCGTCCCAGGTCACGCCACTCGACCTGATGCGGCAAAAACGTCTGATCGATGATGCGGGCGATGCGTCGGGCCTCATCAGCTTCGATGGAGCGGTGCGGCTGGCCGTGGATGTTCATGCGAGAGTGATTTCGGTATCGGAAAATGACGCTGTTCAGCTTTCGGCGCCTGAAATGAGCAACGCATGAAACCCTGCCTGGGTGAAGTGATGATCGGCGGTCAGCACTTCTGTGATCGACAGTTCGCGCATCACGGTCATTGAGAGGCAATCCGTGATGGACCAATGCTTGTCAGGGCGCTCACCGAACAGCTTCCATCCGGCCGCGAACAAAGCTGCGGATGCGGGCACCACTTCATGAACCGGCGACTGGCGAATCATGGAAACGAGTGACAGGCAGTCGATTCGGTCGGGCGGAGCACTCAGCGCATTGCCAAGCTCCACCAACACATAGTCCGTGGTGTAAATTCGCTGCCAGCCGCGTCGTGCCTGCCGTTTGGCTTCTTCATGAGCCGCATCCCGGCTGTCGAGCAGCGCAAGGAAGAAGAAAGTGTCGGCGAAAACCTTCATGCACGGTGAGTCGCGGACAGATGTTGATCGAGGTTCCGTGCATAGTCAGCCGGCCAGCCTCGTGGCTTTGCCAGCTTTTCCACCTCATCCACCCAGTCGCTGACCGCCGGAGGCGGCAGGTCGTCTTCGACGATCACCTGCACTCGTGTTCCTTCAGGGAGCGTGATCCCGGACGTGATGACGATCTTTCCGTCTTGAATGGTGCCAGTGTAGCTCATGCAGGTATTGTGAAGGGCAGGGGCTGGAATTGCAACTTGTGAAACCAGCATGAGAGATGGCTCACACGAGAGTGATTTCGGTGAAGGAATGAATGGCTGGATGGTCATTCGGCGGCGCAGGCTTGTCCCCGGGCCGGATGGTGAGCGCGGTGATCATGCCTGCGTTTCGCGCCGCGTTCAATTCATCAACGAGGTCGCTGATGAAGAGGATCTCGTGCGCCGGCAGGCCGCCATCGACGGCGATGGCGGTATAGCTGGGGGATTCGCGCTTGGATCCGGTGGTGGTGTCATAGTAGCCGGAGAAGCGCGGTGTGAGGTCACCCTCGGTCGTGTGGGCGAAGAAGAGCTTCTGCGCGTGGATGCTGCCGGAGGAGTAGATGCGGATTTCACGGCCGTTTTCGTGCCAGCGGTCGAGTGCGGGCACCACATCATCGAAGAGCGAGCTGCGCAGGTCGCCGTTGCGAAAGCCTTCTTCCCAGATGAGGCCCTGGAGCTGTTTCAAGCCGGTCACTTTGGCATCCGCGTCCATGAGGCGATGCACGGCAGCCTCGGCTTCGATCGCATTGCGGAAAGAGGCCGCGCCAGCATCGCGGGCGAGCTGCGCGATCACTTCATGGCCCCAATGCGCACTGAGCCACGTGGCGGCGTGCCTGCGCGCATACGGAAACATCACGTCATGCACGAAGGTGAGTGGCGAGATGGTGCCCTCGATGTCGAGCAGGATGAGTTTGCCACGAAACTCGATCATGCGGTGATGGTGACGGCATGCTTAATGTGGATGCCTTTGGTGGCGAGGAAGCTTGGGCCGAAGCAAAGAGGTTGGTAGCCGCTGGCGATCTCGTCGCCCGTGTAGAGCGGGGTCCAGCAGGCTTTTTCTTTGAAGAGACGGATGGCACGGATGGTGCGCTCGGCACAGAGATCGAACCAGTGCTTCGTGCCGGCGGGGACGTTGATGAGATCGCCCTCCTCGACTTCGATGGAATAGACAGGATCGCCGTTCTCGGGGTGGATGTAGAAAATGCCGCGGCCTTTGACGATGAAGCGCACCTCGTCCTCGGCGTGGCGGTGCTCTTTGTTGAACTTGTCGAGCAGTTCCTGGAGGTTTGGGATGTCGGGTGTGACGTTGACGACATCGGCGGTGATGTAGCCGCCGCGTTCCTTCAACGCGGTCACTTCTGGCTCATACGCGGCGAGGATTTCCTCCTGCGACGCGTCGCGGTCGATGCGGCCCGCGACGGGCCAGCGATCATAGTGGATGCCATATGGCTGGAGGAATTCTCGGATGCTCACGGCGTCATGAATGACGCGGTCTTCGGAGGGAATGCGGAGGATGGCCATGGGGATGAGTGCGGCTCAAAACGTGCCGAAGAGCAAACGCTTCTGCGTGACGACTTCGAAAAGAAACTCCAGCACCTCGATCTGTCGGCGTGCGGCGGCGAGGTCTTCGCCCCAGGTGTAGAGGCCGTGGCCGGCCATCAGAAAGCCGTGACGCAGCGGGTCGGTGACGTCTTGCAGGCGGGATTCGATGGCGGTCGCAAGGCTGGCGATGTCCTGCGTGTTTGGATAGATTTCTATCACGGCCTCCGATTCGTGCGTGGTGAGGCCCGAGAGGCCTTTGAGCATTTCATAGCCGGAGATTCGCAGCCCGCCGTCCTTCAGAAAGTGCTCGCTCAAGATCGTGGCGGCGACGGAGTGCGTGTGGAGAACCGCGCCGGCACCATGTTTTGCCAATACCGTGTGAAGCAGCGCTTCGGCGGAGGGTTTGGGAAATGCTTCATCGAGCGACCGTGCGTGTTCATCCACAAGGACAAACTGGTCCTCCTTCAGCCGACCTTTGTCGAAGCCGCTGCCGGTCATCAGCAGGGTGAGCGGTTCGCGGTCGATCACAGCGCTGTAGTTGCTGCTGGTGCCGAGAGACCAGCCACGACGGTGAAAATCGCGCCCGCATTCGATGAGTTCACGAATTAGAAAGTCGATCCGTTCGGCGGATGAAGGCACGGGGAGGTCCGGGGGCATTTTCGATGATTCGGACATGCGCCGGCATGTCAATCACGGCAATGTGCCGGAATTTCCACGCGCAGTCTCCTCACAGCCATGCTGGACTTGCTGAGGGCGGCCACTATTTTCCCGCCATGAACACTTCTGACAGCGGCGATCACGATCTGGACATCGCAAAGGTCAACCAGCGCGCATCCGACATCGAGAACAAACTACCGAAGCTGAAGAAGCTGTTTGAGCAGGCGAAGATCATGCTGGGCATGGTGAAGGACTACTGGAACGGCTCCTATCGCGAGATTCCGTATTGGGCGATCAGCGCGGTGTCTCTGGCGCTGCTGTATGTGCTCAATCCGGCGGATGTCATTCCGGACGTGATCGTGGGGGTCGGCTACCTCGACGATGCGACGGTGGTGGCCTTCTGCTTGAAGCTGGTGCAGCGGGAGCTGGAGCGCTATCAGGAATGGCAGGCGGCGAGATCCAAGGGCGGCAAGGTGGTGGACGTGTGAGCCTGAATGCAGCTGACGCAGCCTATTTGACCGGCGTGCCATAGACCTGCACCTCGCAGTAGTGGTTCATGTCGTTGTTGGTGTTGCCATTGCTCCAGAGCCGGACGTGGCGGGCCTTGGTGCCTTTGCCAGCCACGACGCGGCCATGATTGGTTTCGATGTAGGCTGGATCACCACCTGCGCCGAGAGCGGAGCTGTTGTCATGGTCATTGTTGTACAGCGTGGTGACGCCGGTCTTGAATTCGGGATCGTCAGACACCTGGACGATGACGTCATGGTACACACCGAACAGTTTGTGGTGGTGCCAGAGAGCGATTTTTTCGATGCGATGGACGGCTCCGAGATCTATCTGCACCCACTGCCTGCCGGGGGCCAGTTCGACGAAATCTTCCGCCAAGTCGTCGGCCACACCGTCCGTGAGGAGCCGAAATTCACCGACGACGGGTTGTGCATCGGAACTGGTCACGGCTTTGCCCAGAGCGACGTTGGTGGTGCCGACAGGCGCAAAGAAAATACTGTCGGCACGGCTGGGATAAGTGCGCTCGAGGTTGGGCAGGTTGAGCTGCACGTTGGGACCGACGTACATCGGCTTGGGGAGCGGAATCTTGATCTCCACCATGCCGGGCGGTGGTTCGCACTTCACGTCGCTGCTGGCCGTTTGACCCAGGCATGCAGGCGGCGGAATGACGGCCAGAATGAGAAGTGCGAGAGAGTATTTCATGAACGCCTGTGGCATTTCAAAGGAAGACGCCAACGAATGCAAGCCCCGGCAGGACACAAAAAACCGCCGTGCAGGAGCGCTGCACGGCGGTTGTGATTTGTTGGAGGATGTCAGACCGGCTTACTTGGCAGGCGTGCCATAGACCTGAACTTCACAGTAGTGGTTCATGTCGTTGCTGGTGTTGCCGTTGCTCCAGAGGCGCACGTAGCGGGCCTTGGTGCCCTTGGCGTCGATCACGCGGCCGTGATTGGTTTCGACGTAGGCAGGATCGCCGCCCTTGCCCATCGCGGAGCTGTCGTCGTGGTCGGAGTTCCAGAGGGTGGTGACACCGGTCTTGAACTCAGGATCGTTGGAAACCTGGACCACCACGTCGATGTAGGCCTGGGCCTGCTTGTGGTAGTGCCACATGGCGATCTTGTAGAGGTTGGACTCGGCGCCGAGGTCGATCTGCACCCACTGCTTGCCGGGCATGAGCTCGACGAAGGAACCGTCTGCGCCGTCGGCGTCGCCGTCGGTCACGAGGGTGAGGTCGCCGATGATCGGAGCGGTGTCCGAACTGGTGACGGTCTTGCCTTTGGCGAGGTTGGTGGTGCCTTTCGGAACCATGATGGACTTCACGACCTTGCTGGGGTCAGCCTTCTCGAGGTTCGGGAGTTCAGCAGGCACCGGGGTGCCGATGAACATGGGCTTGGGGAACTCGAGTTTGATTTCTTCGAGGTCACCGGCTGGAACGGCTGCTGCAGGAGCTGCTGCTCCGCCTTCGGCCTTCTTTTCTTCGGTCTTGCCGCAGGAGGCAAGGGTGATGGCGAGCGCGAGGCCCGCGAGGGTGTGGATGGTGTTTTTCATGGGGAGAGTACGATTTGAGATTTGAAATGCCGAAGGCCTCAGGCCTGGAAGTCTTCGGGTTTGAAGATGTATTTGCCGCCCGCATCCTTGGCCTCGTAAGCTTTGAGGACCGTGACGCAGGAGCGGAAGGCCATCTCGACATTGCAGGTGAGATGCTCCGGCTTTTTCATCTGTACGGCTTCGATAAAGTTCTGGACGTGCGGGGAGTGAGGCTTGCGGGAAAGCTTGACGTTGAGCTCCCACTGGGAGAGCGCCTTGCTCTCGCGGACGTCGGCCATGCTGACGGCGCCATAGGAGGGCGCCTTGGGTTTTTCCCAGTCACGGGGATGCTCCCAGAATTTGTTTTTGGCCTTGTCGGCGGCTTTGGCGATGGGTGCGTTGTCGCCGATGGCGAAGGCCTCCCAGTCCTGGCCGGGTTCGGCGTAGAGCTGGTTGCCGTTGGTGTCGAGCTCGGAGATGATGGCCGTGCCGCCGATGCCCATGTGCTTCTCATAGGCGCCCTGGGAGCCGGTGGTGGTGAGCACCTGATAGTAGGCGCGGAGGGCTCCCTGCGGGGTGTTGAACTCGTAGATGCACATCATGTTGTCCGGCAGCTCGAACTTCGGGCGGCCATCCTTGCCGTCGAAGTAATCGACACCGCCGGAGGCGATGACGGAGACGGGGGCGGACTCGTACATCCAGTTGAACATGTCGATCTGGTGCGCGCCGAGGTCGGAGAGCGGGCCGCCGCCGTACTTCGCGAAGAAGCGCCAGTTGCGGAACTCCTCGATGCTGCCGTAGCCGTGCTTGGTGAGGAGTTCCTGGGGGATGTCATAGCCTTTGACCGCGCCCTGCGGAGCGCTGCCGGAGACGCCGCGATTCCACTGCGCATAGGCGTGGGTGATGCGGCCCATCATCTTGCCGGGCTTGATGACATTGTCGCGCAGGTTGAGGTAGCGCGGGTTGCTGTGGCGTTGATGGCCGATCTGGAAGATGCCGGGGTTGGCCTTGCCGGCGCGCACCATGTCGCGTGCGCCTTCGATCGTGTTGCTCATCATCTTCTCGCAGTACACGTTCTTGCCACGTTCGAGGCAGAGGCGTGAGTAGGGCGCGTGCATGAAGTCCGGCGTGGCGATGAAGACGGCCTCAATGGACGGCTCCTTGTCGAGCATCTCGTTGATGTCTTCGTAGATTTTGATCTCGCCTTCGACCTGCTCCTTGTTTTCACCGAGGAAGCCGCCGCGCGTTTTGGCGATGGAGAACTTCCAGATGTCGCACATGGCCACCCACTGGATGCCGGGAACGTCTTTCGAGGCGACACGGAGGGCGTTGCCCTGCGCACCGCAGCCCACGAGGGCGCACTTGATGGTGCGGCCGGCGGCGGTCTGCTGGGCGACGGCGGTCTTGCTGGTGACGAGGTAGAGCCCGCTGCTGGTGAGGGCGCTGGTGCGGAGGAATCCGCGGCGGTCCATGAAGCGGGACAGCGGCGCTGATGAGGAGAAAGGCTGGGAATTCATGGGTGCGATCACGCGCTTGGTTTCACTGACCATAACGAACCGAAGAGGTCGTTACGCGTCCTTCTTGCGGGAGAGAATGCCATCGAGGGAGAAGGTCTTCGCCTTCGAGGTCACGAGCGCGGCAGCCACGATGAGGATGGAAAGGCCGATGTTGGAGACGACTTCCGTGTCATCCGGCAGCGCGGCGAGACCGAAGCCCAGCATGAGGAACACCAGACCGGCGGCCAGGAGGCCGAACTCGGTGCAGATGCCGATGGCGACCCAGATGCCCACGGGGATCAGGATGTAGCCGATGGTGCTGCCGAACGCATTGCACATCGACTCCGGCAGGAAGCTGTTGGAGGCCATCAGCTTGGAAATCGGCGGGGCTTTCTTGTCGGTGTAGTTGGCGATACTGAAGGTGGTGTCCGGGCCGTTGCCCCAGCGGAATTTGTCGAGGCCCGCCATGAAAAGGCGCATGCCGACCCAAAGGCGGAGAAGCAGGTGAGCAAAAGCATAGCCGCTGCTGCTGCAGCATTTGGAGGAAGAGGAGTCGGACATGAGATGGTCGGGTTGGATTGATGAGGGAGGGCCGATTTTGAACCGTTGAACTTGGAAATCCAGCAGAATTTAGAACCTACATACTTCGTAAATGCGAACGACCGTCGTCAAATGTGCTGGAGCGGCGAGAATGCTCTCCGATGGCCTGATGCCGCCCGATTTCAGGGCTCAGGGGTTTCTGAGGCTTATTATTTACCGTGCTTGCCATTTAGGGCATCTCCGCTTAAAAAAGGGCGCTTAATTCATCCCAACTGACTCCCATGAGTTCTCTCTCGACTCCCAAGCTCCCTGCACAAGGCATCCTCGAACCGCTCGGTGATGAGGATCGCGACATCCTCAGCGGCTACGGCGAATTCCTGCCCGTGCAGCCTGGTCAGCACCTCATCGAGGAAGGCCAGCAGCAGAACAGCCTCTTCTTTGTGGTCTCCGGCAAATTCCACGCCACCGCCATGCGCGGCGGCCACAAGGTGCTCCTGGGCTCCATTCAAAAGGGGGAGACGATCGGAGAGATCAATCTCCTGGATCCCAACGTCGCCAGCGCCAGCGTCACCGCCGTCGAATTTTCCCAGGTCTGGCGCATCGACGGTGAAACCCTCGAGAGCTACATCAACGAATACCCCCGTGCCGCCGCCTGGCTGCTCATCGGTGTCGGCCGCACCATTTCACATCGCCTGCGTGCGGTGAATGAGAAGATCGCCGCCTTCTACAGCGCCTGATTCTTGGAGGTGACCCCGGTCGTCTTGCGCATGAATCTTTCGCGCATTGCGACCTGGTGTTCACGATGGAACACTCCCTCATGTCCGGCCTGCTGCCATTTCCTCCGCACACTTCGCTGGAAGCCATCCAGGTCATTTTCCTGCTGTTCGCCGGCCATGCGCTGATGGACTATCCTTTGCAGGGCGAGTTCCTCTCCACCTGCAAAAACCGGCACCTGCTCCACAAGCTGCAGGACCCCGCCCGTCCGGTTGAGATCTGGCCCTGGTGCATGACCGCGCACTGCCTGCTGCACGCCGCCATGGTCTGGGCCATCACCGGCTGCTTCATCACCGGTCTCGTCGAACTCGTCCTGCACTGGATCATCGACTTCGCCAAGTGTGAGAACAAGACCACCTTTGCCCAGGATCAGGCCCTGCACTACGTCTGCAAAGTCGCCTATGTGGTCGTGGCGATGCTGCTGTGAAGTTCCAAGTTTGAAGTTTCAGGTTTCAAGTTCGCCTCAGTGCGACGATTCATGCCTGGCAGGACTTGAAACTTTGAACCTGAAACCTGAAACACCGACCCCATGCAGCGGACAGCGATTTTAAACGTCGTCGGCCTCACCACGCGGCTCATCGGCGAGCATACGCCCGCGGTCCGTGCTTTCGTCGAGCGCAACCGCTCCACGCTCATCGAGCCCGTCCTGCCCGCCGTCACCTGCACGGCGCAGGCCACCTATCTGACCGGCCGCCTGCCGCGTGATCACGGTGCCGTTGCCAACGGCTGGTATGATCGCGACTACGCCGAGCATCGCTTCTGGAAACAGCCCGAGCAGCTCATGCAGGGCGAAAAGTTATGGGAGGCGCTCCGCCGCGTCGATCCGCAGTTCACCTGCGCGAAGCTGTTTTGGTGGTACAACATGTATTCCACCGCCGACATCGCCATCACCCCGCGTCCGCTCTATCCCGCCGATGGCCGCAAGGTCTTCGACATCCACACGCAGCCCATGCCGCTGCGGGATCGCATCAAAAAAGACCTCGGCCCCTTTCCCTTCCGCAGCTTCTGGGGGCCCGGCTCCGACATCAAATCCTCCATCTGGATCGCCGAGAGCGCAAAATGGATCGAGGAAAAGCACTGGCCCGGCCTCTCGCTCGTTTACCTGCCGCATCTCGACTACAACCTCCAACGCGTCGGCCTCGACATGGAGAAAATCCGTTTCGATCTCCGCCAGATCGACAACGTCGTCGGCGACCTCATCCGCTTCTACGAGACCCGGAACATCAAGGTCGTCCTCCTCTCCGAATACGGCATCACCAACGTCGAACAGCCCGTCCATCTGAACCGCGTGTTCCGCGAACGCGGCTGGCTTTCGATCAAAGACGAACTCGGTCGCGAAACGCTCGACCTCGGCGGCTCCAAAGCCTTCGCCATCGCCGATCATCAGATCGCCCACATCTACGTCAACGATCCCAGCCTCCTCAACGAGGTCCGTGGTGCGCTCGAAACCACGCCCGGCGTGGCGCAAGTGCTCGGCAAGATGGAAAAACATCTCCATGGCCTCAATCACGAGCGCAGCGGCGATCTCATCTCCATCGCCGACGCCCAAAGCTGGTTCACCTACTACTACTGGCAGGACGACCGCAAAGCCCCCGACTTCGCCCGCTGCGTGGACATCCACCGCAAATGCGGCTACGACCCCGCCGAACTCTTCCTCGATCCTGGCATCAAATGGCCCAAGCTC
>DAORHS010000111.1:0-9800 GCA_035438165.1 Prosthecobacter sp. | reverse complement strand
TCTCGATGTGATCGTCGGTGAAACCGAGGCCGAACCGCTTTTTCTCGGTCATCATGAGCATCAAAACGGCTCCCACACGCATCCCGGCGGCCTGCCTCGCATCACTTTGCCCAACGATGTGCCTTCACGCGCATGGCTCAAGCTCGAACAAGCGCTCGCGTGGCGTGGCTGGGATCAGCTCGATCTGAGCGGCCAGACCGCCCTCGATCTCGGTTGTGCGCCCGGAGGTGCCACCTTTGCGCTGCTGCAACGCGGCATGAACGTCCTCGGCGTCGATACCGGCGAGATGGATCCCCGCGTTCTCGATTTGGCCAAAGCTCAAGCAGCCAGGTTTGACCATTGGCGCACGGCGGCGGGCCGGCTCAATCTCACCGCACTGCCGAAGGATGCCGCCCTCCTGCTCTGCGACATCAATCTCGCGCCGCCCGAAGTGCTTCCGCAGCTCGCGCGTATTCAAGACGCCGTTCAGGCCCGCCGCTTGATCCTCACGATCAAACTCAACACACCCGCCCTCGAAGATCGTGCGCACGAATTCATCGACGCCATTCGCGATTGGGCACCCGCCCCCGTGTTTGCCACGCAACTGGCGGCCAACCGCAGAGAAATCTGTGTCTGCGCCGGTTAGGTTTATGGATCACGTTGAGCGAGGGCGAAGGCATCTTGACTCAGCGCCAGCAAGAGCAGCTTAACGGATGCGATGCGAGCTCAAATCGTCCGTGAAGCACTCCCCAAGCGACGAAGCCGCCCCTGCGAACGCAAGCTGCGCCAGCCCGTGCGCAAATGGCCCCGCATGATGAAGCCCGTCTCGCTCAACTCGCCTCCAAACTCCGCCGTCTCCAAAATTGCTTAACGGCATTGGGGCTAACGGGCCGGAGACGGCTCCAGTTTCGCAGCCTCCTGCACCGCCGCCTTCAGTCTGCGCTCGCCCAGGGCCAGAACCAGCCCGTAAACGAACAACGCAAGCTGGCTGATCCAGTAGGCATAGATCTTCGGCCAGATGCCGTCGGTGAAACCATAGGCATGAAGCCCCACGCCGAGCTGGTTCACGCCGAACCAGGAAAAGATCACGATGCAGCCAAGGACCAGATTGCAGCAGTGCAGACCAACCTCACGGATATAGCCTCCGAGGCGGGCGTGGAGAATCACGAGGCACATCAACACGATCATCAGCGCGCCATTCTCCTTGGGATCCCAGCCCCAGAAACGCCCCCAGCTGTAGTTCGCCCAGATGCCGCCCAGCACCGTGCCCACAAGGGAGAGGAACAGCCCCGCGGCGATGAAGCCGTAGGCCACGCGAGTCAGCAGACGTGCATCGTCTTCTCCCGTCTTAAACATGCCAAAGAGACGTTGAACGAAATAGATCATCGAAATCAAGGCCGCCACCATGCACGCGGCGTAGCCGAGATTGATCAGCGGAACGTGCGTGGAGAGCCAGAAATTCGTGATCAGCACCGCCTGGAGCTGCTGGAGCGTGTCCGTGGCCTCGGAAGCTTCGAACTGGATGGAGAGGAACATGCAGGCCGTGCCACCGATCGCCGCCACAAGGAGGCCCAGCCCGCGTTTGGTGATCCACTCCGCAATGAGACCGAACAAGGCGCAGGCGGCCCCAATGAAGAGAATGGTTTCATACAGCGTCGTGATCGGCGGGCGCTGCATGATGATGCAGCGGATCACCACCCCGGTCACGGCCAGCGCCGTGGCTGTGCCGAGCAGCAGCCACGCGAGTGCTTTGGCCACTTTTTCAAACCGTGAGCCTGGAGAAACCCACGTGAGCGCCACGGCAATGAATCCCACCAGGAAAATCCATTGCGCATAGAAGAAGTAGTCTGCGTGCATCGCATGACGTTCCAGAGCGATGAACTGACCTTCACCACGCAGTTGGGCGGCTTCTTGAATCTTGCCGAGCAACGCTTTGGAAGCGGCTTTAAACTTCGTGGCATCCGGCAGGGCCAGATAAACATCTTCATACAGCGCCAGCCACGCGAGTTGGGCGGCCTCCACGTCTTTGTCGCCATTGATCGCCCCGAAGATCATCTCACCCGGGCCATTCCACACATTGTCCTGCCCCGGAGCCGGCGGGAAAATGCGAAGCTGCTGCTCAGGATTGCCGCTCATCATCGCACCCAGCGCCCCTCTCGCAAAATCTCGGAACCACGGTATCTGCATGGGAGGTCCGTTGTTGGCGCGGATCGCGCCGACGAGCGTGTTGAGACTTTTCGACAGACGAACCGGCGGTTGCACGCCCTGCGGCAGTCCTTCCGGCTTTTTGCCAACGGGCGAGCGAATGAAATCAAAGTGCCCTGTGATCATCTCGTAATCCAAAAAGTTGGCTGCAAGCTGGACAATCATGCGCTGCTCAGGCGTCTGCTTGCGCGATGGGATCTCCCGATACTCGCCCATCTTCTGCATCATCGTCTGCCGCGCAGGCTCGATCTCGGCAAAAGTGTACTGGTCGCGTTTGGCCCTGGCCTCCAGGCCGAGCTCGCTGATGGCGGAGGAGTTGTCCACCTTGAACAGCGGCACCGTTTGGGCAATGTCCGGGCGGAACCAGCTCATCAGCATCCATTCCACCGCACCAAGTTTCACCGGCTTGCCGCCTTCCTTGGTGATCGGCTTTTGAGTGGCGGGATCCACCAGCGGTTTGCCGTCCATTTCTCCGCTGTCCGTCAGCCAGATGCTGCGGCGGGCGCGAAATCTCAGCAGGCGGTAGCTGGCGACGTTTTCGAGAGGTTTGATGCGTCCGGACTCCTGCACGGGAATCGCGCCAAAGGTCTCAACGACATCCTTGTCGCGGAACAGGTCGAGCGAGGGCAGGTCTGCCGCAGGAACGAGACCGCTCCAGGCAAACACGGTGAGCAGAGCGAGGACAAGAGTTTTCATGGAATGAATTACGTTGGTGCAGGCGCGGTTAGAGCAGCTTCCACATGGCGAGGGCAAAGGCGGCGTTGATGGCCCCCATGAAGCTGAGGGCGAACACCCAGGGATTCACCTTGATGAAGCGGGCCAGCATCATCAGGAAGTGAAGCAGCAGGCCTTCGGCGACGATGATGCAGGAGATGAGAGGCCAGTGATCGGAAGGGTTTTCGACAATCTGAAAGCCGCTGCTTTTCACACCGCTGCCACTGCGTGTCCCATCATCGAAGGTTTGCTGGAACACGGCGTAGCCTTCGCTGCGCACCGGTTCATTCATGGTGATGACCCGCATTTCTTCGTGACTGCCACTGAGCTTGGTCACTTTGCTGGTGAAGCGCCGTGCTCGCTCGGTGCCGGGGTGCTTCTCCTGCTCGGTTTGATCAAGGCGGATGGCGAAGGGCAGCTTGTAAGTTCGGTGCACGAGGGAAACGAGATACTTGTCGTCTCCCACGGTCACGGTCCATGGCGCCGCGGCGAACTCCCACAGAATGCCCTTCTGCTCCGCGCCGGTCTTTTTGTCCTTCGCGATCGCCACGCAGGCGCTGGCAAGCTGCTCGTCTGCCATGGCGGCTCCAGTTTCATCCAGCGTGCTGATTTCCTGAATGTAGTAGCCGTCCACCGCGTCGCTGCGGCCACCATCGGCATCGCGTTTCGGCTGCGCATTCCTCTTCCAGTTCGTGATCAAAAGATCAAAAGGCAGTCCTTCGCTCGTGAAAGTGCGCCCTTTGCCCGCAGCCAGGTCATTGAACTTGGCGGCGTCGATCACCAGAGCACTGCGTTTGGCCTTGGGGTCGGCCTGCACCTTCTCGATTTCAATCACCCGGTCGTGGAAGCTGAGAAACTCATCGCTGGTCTCCCCTTCCCTCAGGTTCATGTTGCCTTCCTTCGCAAAATGGAAGCTCACCGCCCCGGCGGCGATCATGAACAGAATGGCAAAGTGCGAGATGATGACACCGATCGTCTTGGGCGACTTGCGGATCCGGACGATGCCGCCGCAGAGCAGGTTCACGAACAGTATGGCCATCAACGTGTAGCCACCGGGAACGATGTAGAGGGGCAGCGACACATTGCCGATGTCCCAATACGCATTGAAAGCCAGCGCCCGCCAGCAGGCACCGATGTCGATACGGTCGATGAACACCGACTCAAAGTAACGCGCCTGGCTGGCGACCAGTCCGTGCTCCGCCTGCTCCAGTGTGCCGAGAAAGGTGAGCAGCAGCAGCATGGCCAGCACCGTGGTGGCGAGCCCAAAGCTGGACAGGAAGGCGAAGAGTTTCGCGAGGGGGGATTTTTGAGGAACGGACACGGTGGGGATGGCGTGAATGGGCAAATGACGAAATCAGAATGGCGAATGACGAATGAATGACGAAGCCCGAATGACGAACGCGAGCCATTCGGGCTTCGTCATTGGATATTCATTCGTCATTCTGGTTTCGGCTTTCGTCATTGCTGCGGCACGTTGGGCTTGATCGACTGGCAGAAGGCGTCAAACGCGGCGGCGTTCTGCTCCACGAGAGCCTTCGGCCCGGTGAGCTTCACAAAGATGGTGGCTTGCTCGGCGGAGTGAATGAGTCCCAGCATACGATAGCCGGTTTTGGCGGCCTCGGCGCCGAAGCCTTTGAAGTCACCGTCGAAGGCGACAAAGGTGGCGTCACGATTGAAGAACGGCTTTTTGGGCAGATTGGCGATCTCCTCGGCGGCGTAAGGCGGCTGCCCCATCTGGGTGCGCCAGCGGTTCACATTGGCCTCCAGCCCGCCTGCGGGGCCGGGCATGAGGGAGATATAGCATTCCCCTTCCTGATTCGGACCAAAGCGGAGATCCAGCAGACGCATGCCCATGGGGTCCGGTGTGGCAGCCTCGCTCCAGCCTTCCGGAACGGTCCAGGTCAGCAGGTTACGAAAGCTGGGCCTCTGCTGCGGTTCTTCTTTGGCATCGTCAAAAAAACGCGTGGAACTGGGGATGTCGGCATGCGGCTTCGCGGCATGGCTGGAAATCTCGCGCGACTCCGTGATGGCCTCCCGTTCCTCCAGACGATGGCATGAGGTGAGGAGGCCGATGACGGCGCAGCAGGCGAAGGGAAGTTTCATCGAATGAGAACGCATGGAGAGACAGGATGTTTAGCAGCATCCGCAGGGAATGACGAGTGACGAATGACAAACCCGGAAGATACGAAGCACTACGATCAAGTCGTCTGCGGCGACTCATTCGTCATTCTGCCTTCGTCATTCGGATTTCTCGTTTACGAGCCCTTGTGATCTGTGTGGCAGGCCTTGCAGTTCACCGCAGTCTTGTAAGCAGCGGCACCGGCGGCGTCTTTGGCCTGCACCTTCTTCACCGCACCAATCAGGGCCTGACATTTCGTCACCCAGGCAGCCTTGTCACCTTTCGGCGGCGTGGCCGCACACATGTCCTGATACGCTTTGAGCAGTGTGGCAAGTTCCGCGTCCGTGGCGGTTCCGGCTCCCACTTTTTTGCAGAGAGCATCATCGGGCTTGTGATAGGTCTTCATCACGGTCTTGATGACGTCACCACCTGCTGCGGCGGGTTTTGCGTCGGCCTTTTTGGGCTCCTCCTTCTTGGCCGGGGCAGGCGGAGGTGCGGGTGGGGCGGGAGGCGGCGCGGTCAGTTTGGCGATCTCGGCTTCCGTGAGACCGACGTTCACCTTGAGTCCGGGAACCTTGCCCTCCAGAGCCTTGGCCCCTGCCTGCGTCACGCCCGTCTGCCAGACGAAGAGTTTCTTCAACGACTTGGCCGTGGCGAGCTTGGCGATGCCACCGTCGGTCGTCTTGGTGCCATAGAGGTTGAGATACTCGAGATTCTGCAGCGCCCCCAGCTTGGCGATGCCGGCATCCGTGATCTTGGTGTTCTCGAGGTGCAGACGCTCAAGGTTGGTCATCTTCGCGAGCGTGTCTGCGGCGGCATCGGTGACTTGGCTGCGGGAAAGATCGACCCAGACCACCTGGGCGGCGATGGGGGCAAGGAGCGCCAGTTCCTTGTCGCCAAATTTGTCAGCGGCATTGATCACACCAAGGCGGAGCTGCTCTGTGTCCTGCGCGAGCGGCATGAGCGAGGCGTTGAGCGTCTGCATCTTGGCGGAAACATCCGCGATCAGCTTTTTCTCGGCATCGGTGAGAGGCTTGGGCTTGGGTTTCGCCACCTTGGGGGTTGCTGCGGCTTTGGGCAGACCTTTGGCAAGCAGGACGGCAAGGGCGCTTTCGACTTCGGCAGCAGGCTTGAGGGACGCCACGGTGGCGGTTTCAGAAGCACCGGTTTCAATCCACCACTTCAAGATCGCCAGCTCCTCCTTGGTGAGCTGAGGCTCATCGCTCGGCGGCATGTGGTCGTCGTCGTCGGTGGGCAGATTGGCGCGGACGAGCATGAGGCTGTCTTTGACGTTTTTGGCGATCACCGTCGTGGCCCCGTCACCGCCGCCTTTCATGATCGCGGCGTAGTCATGGAGCTGTAGCTTGCCTTTCTTCTTCTCGGTGCCGTGGCAGGAGACACACTTCGCTTCCATGATCGAAGCCACCACATCTCTGTAGATGACGGCTTTCGCGGCAAGGGCGGGATCGAGCTTCCCACCGGCGGCCGGAGCCGCTGCAGGAGCGGCCGGTTTGGCGGCTGCGGCTGGTGCCGGAGCCGCCGCAGGTTTCGCGGTGGGAGCGGCGGCCACAACGGCCACGGGTTTGGCGTCATCCTCGGCCGTCCAGCCGGTGTTGATGTGCGCCGCCGGCAGTTTGGCCTTCAACGCCGCCACCCCCGCTTTGGTGACGCCGGTCTGCCAGAGGTAGATGGCCTTGAGCTTGCCGAGCCCGGCAAGTTTCGCCGCCCCTGCGTCGGTGACCTTGGTGTTGTAGAGATTGAGGTATTCCAGCTCGGCGAGGCCCTTGAGATGATCGAGACCGGCGTCACTGATGCCGGTGCCTTCGAGGTGCAGCTCCTTGAGGTTCTTCATGCCCGCGAGGGCTTTGAGACCGGCGTCCGTCACCTTGCTGCGTGCGATGTCGAGCGAGGCGATCTTGTCGGCAATAGGCCCCAGCGGTTCGAGACCAGCGTCGCCGAACTCCTTGGCGACGTTCAACGCGGTGAAGCGAAAGGCTTTCGCATCAGCGGCAATGGGCATCAGCGATGCGCCGGTGGCGTTCACTTTCTGCATGGCCGCAGCAAGAGCGGGATCGGCGGCGGCTTTGTCATCGGCGGCATGCGCGGAGAGGGCGAGTGCCAGGGCGAAGAGGAGGGAGGTTGGTTTCATGAGACTGTTTGAAGCAAAAAAAAATGAACAAGGCAACAAAAGGCGAAAATTGGACTAGCCTTTCAGAATTCCATCAACGGTGCTCTGAAGCTCCGCCGGGATTTTGGCCTCGCCGACCTTCTGCGTGCCGCTGGCGCCTTCGAGCACCCACCACTTAAGCAGTTCGGTCTCCTCCTTCGTGAGCTGATCTTTGCCATCAGGCGGCATGTGTTCCCCCTCCTCGTCGTCGATGGGAAGCAGGATGCGGGCGATGCTCAAACTCTCCTCCGGCTTGCCGGCGACAAAATTGTTGCCGTTTTCGCCGCCCTTCATCGCCAGTTCATAGGTGTCCATCCGCAGATCACCCTTCGACTTTTCCTCGCTGTGGCACTTGTTGCACTTGGCCGTGAGAATCGGTAGGATCACGTGCTGGAAAACCAGCTTGTCTTCGCCTGACGCCACCGGTGTCGGCGGATCCTTCGGCGCCACATCCACTGTGACCGGCGGTTTGACCTCAGGCCCGGGATTGACCTCGGGAGGCGGAGTCACCTTGGGCTTTTCCGCAAAGCCCAGCAGCCACTTCTCCATGCCCACCATGCTCACTTTGACCGCTTCCGGTGCGTGCTCGGTGAGGAATTTGTTTCCGTGGCTCATGTTGCCGCCGAAGTGCGCCCCCAGGCCCATGATGCCGAAGCTGATGTAGTAGAGCGCACGGTAGGCGTTCAAGAGTTCCCCGCTGCGGCGGCTCATCGCCACGATGCGTACCATGAGCGCCAGCAGCACGCCCGCCGTGCCGATCAGGCCCATCGTCTGATGCAGGCTGAAATTGCCGCCCACATAGCCGCCCTCGCGGGAGAGCATGATGCCTGCGAACACCGCCAGCACGGAACCCGCCGCCCCCACCACCAGCATGATCAGGGACGCGTCACCGAATTTCGCCTCCCCCCGCCGTGTCGAGCAGATCAGCTCAAACAGGCACAGCAGGCCCAGGACGCCAACCGGCAGATGCAGCAGGATCGGATGAAAGCGACCGACAAACAGCACCAGTTCCGCAGGATCCGACTTGGGCGCGTCATAAAGCGGCGGAAAAATCAACAGGCCAATGATAAACACCACGAGCAACAGGAGCGTGGCGGTCCAGGCGGCGGCAAAGGATTTCGGTTCGTCGGTATCAGGCGAATGCGAAGACATGGGTTGGAGTCAGGGGGTTGGGGAACGCAAATATGGCGCTTTTAGTAACGGCGGCCCAATGAAATATTCATCATGAACCTCATGGTTGATACCACCATCTTTGACGACGCCTTTTGTCTTATGCCGACCGTATCTTGTCGTCCTCTCCCGTCCTTTCCATGCCCAAAACCGTTCTCCACTGGTTCCGCCGCGATCTGCGCCTCACCGACAACACCGCACTTCACCACGCCGCAAACTCCGCCGGACAGGTCATCCCGGTCTATGTGCTGAGCGATTGGAAAGACAGCCACGGCTGGACCGGCCCAAACCGCCAGTCCTTCCTCTGCGGCAATCTCGAATCGCTCGCGAAGAACCTCCAAACCCTCGGCAGTCGTCTGATCGTTCGTTGCGGTCGCGCTGACGCCGAACTGGAACGTCTGATCAGCGAAACCCAGGCCGACGCGGTCTGTTTCAACCGCGACTACGACCCCTATGGCCGCGCCATGGAGCAGAAGGTGCATGAAGTCTGCGCCCGGCTCGGCATCGAATGCCACTCGTTCAAAGACCGCGTTCTACACGAACCGGACGAAGTCCTCACCGGCGGCGGGCAGCCCTACCGCGTCTATACCCCCTATTCAAAGAACTGGCTCAGCCTCGACAAAGCCGCGCCCCTGCCCCGCGTCACCTCATTGGGGCCGAAGGCCGATGACAAAATCTCCAGCTTGCCGCCGCCCACGCTCGCGCACTGGCATCTCCCCGCGCCCACGGCTCAAATCCTGCGCTCTGGCGAACGTGCCGCGCGCGACCGCATGAAGCACTTCATCGACAGCGGCATCCTCAAAGGCTACACCGCCAATCGCAACACGCCCGCCGGCCAGACGACCTCACTGCTCAGCCAGGACCTGCGTCATGGCTTGCTCGGCATCCGCGAGCTGTATCAGCGATGCGCGAGAGCGGTACCGGCTGAAGCCGGGACTCCCTACCTCAAAGAACTCGCCTGGCGGGAGTTCTACTTCGCCATTCTGTGGTTTTACCCGAACGTCTTTGATGAAGAATTCAATCCCGACTGGCGCGGCCTCCCCTGGCCCGGCACGGACGCCGCCTTCCAGCGCTGGGCCACCGGCACCACCGGCTTTCCCATCGTCGATGCCGGCATGCGCCAGCTTTTGAGCACCGGCCTCATGCACAACCGCCTGCGCATGATCACCGCCATGTTCCTCACCAAGGACCTCCACTGCGACTGGCGTCTCGGCGAGGCCTTCTTCATGCAGCAGCTCGTCGATGGCGAAAACGCCAGCAACAACGGCGGCTGGCAGTGGTCCGCCGGCACCGGAGCCGACGCCGCCCCCTACTTCCGCATCTTCAACCCGGTCACCCAGAGCCGCCGCTTCGACCCCGACGGCGCCTTCATCCGCCGATGGGTCCCCGAACTCGCCTCGCTCGACTCCGACGCGATCCACGACCCCTTCGACGCCAAACTCGGCC
>DAORHS010000110.1:0-9826 GCA_035438165.1 Prosthecobacter sp. | reverse complement strand
CGATGAAACCGTGAAAGCCTTCAACGAGCTCTGGAAGGCAAAAGAGCCGCGCTGAGCGCCCTTTCAGGGCTTTTCGATCACCAAGCCGGCTTTCTCATCAGGTCGGGCCACGAGCACTTGGGCCTGGTTTTGCTTTGTTTTGCCATCCGCACCCTTCACAGCGGTGTTTTGTGCGATGAGAAAACGGCCGCCACGGATCGGCGCGATGCCGACGGAGGCATTGAATTCCCATTTGCCGGTGAACTGGAATTTTTCATCCGCGCGCAACAGCACCTGCGGCTTGCCGTAGCAACCGAACCACCACGCGCCGTCAGCATAGGCGACTGTTTGAATGCCCATGAGCGTGTAGCCGCTGGCGATCACGTGGCGTTTCACGAACTTGAAACTCTCGTCATACTCATAGGCGTAGTTTTCGTCCACGCCAGGCGGCAAACCGCCGACGATGATGAATTTGCCATCACGCCACGCCATGCCGCCCGCGCCGTGCACCAACTCAGGCACGCGATGCTTCGCGAGTTCGGCCAAGGTATCGCCATCATAGACATAAACCCACGAATCGGCCTCACCAGCCGGCTGGTTGAACTTGGCGAGGTTCGTGGCGACATAGACACGTCCGGCGTGGAAGCACAAATCGCCGTGGTGATTCGCGACGGGCACTTTTTGGAGCACGTGGCCGTCTGTATCGGTTTTGACGAGGAAATCGGTCCAGCACCAATAAATGGCGTCTTTGTCGTTCGTGCAGATGCCCTGGAGGTGGCGTGGATAGATGCCTTCGCAGGCGGTGGCGTGGAAATCGGCCGCGTGGAGCGATTGAAGGGCGAGGAGAGCGAGAATGAGCAGACGCATGGCAGTGATGGTTACTTGGCTTCGCCATGAGCGAGCTTGTTGTTGGCAAAGGTGTTGTCCTCGCCGCCTTCGACACGGAGTGAAGGCGCAGGTTGACGGTCTTTCCGACGATCGGCGATGAGACAGCCGGTGACTAGGCTGTGGCTCGTGTTTTGCATCCAAAGTCCCGCACCATCGCTGTCGAGTATGGTGCAGCCGGAGATATTGAAGGTGTCGCCATTCTCGATCTGCACGGCGGCGGGGTGCGTGCGCACGCCATCGATGTGCAGACCGGTGAGCGTGATGTCGCGGCAGCCGTGGAAAACAAGGCCGCCTTTTGCAGCCTCAGCCTTGCCACGGTAGTAGGGCGGGTTGCGATCGAAGGTGTTGCTGCCGACGGCGATGTTGCTGCAATTCGTGACGAGCAGGTCGTGCTCGTAGCCGCCGCCGAAGGTGTTGCCAGTGATCACCGCACCACGCACATGCTGGAGGTCGATGTTCACCTCCACGTCGCTCAGCACATTGTCGGAGATGCTCAGGTGGCCCCATTGTGTGGTGTCATCGTCGCCACGCGGCCTGCCTTTGCCGATGAAGCGCACGTTCGCCGCGCCGGGCGAGGGATTGTGCTGGATGGTGCAGCCGGTGATGCTCACCTCGGCGGTGGAGCCGTTCGTGCAGTCGATGAGCACATTCGCAGTAGGCGGAGCCTCGGGCGTCATGTTGCTCTCGATGTCGCAGGTGCCGATGTGCAGGTTCCGCACGCCGCCGCCGCGCGTGACCACACCGCCGCCCGCGTTGTAGCTGATGTGGCTGCCGATGATGTTCGACTGGTGGAGATCGACGTTGTCATAAAACACGCCGACGCCCGTGTTGTGATACAATTGGCAGTCGCTGATGATGACATTGCGATTGCGCACGGTGAGATGGATGCCATGCCGCGCCTCATGCACCGCCACGCGGGTGATCGTGAGCTGCATCGTGCCCGTGGCCTCGATGCCGTCCGCCTCGGCATGTGCTCCGACGATTTCGATGCCGTCCACCATCGGCGTGCGCTGTCGGGCGAAGATTTCCGGCTTGAGGCTCTTCGGGTCCGCCGTGCCTCCGTGAGTGCCGACAAACTTGAAGGCCGGTCCCGCACCTTCCATGACGAAACGAGCCACGCCATCGCCGCTAAGCGAGATGAAGCCCGTTTTGTCGAGATCGACAACGATGGGCTTCGTGAGGCGATAGGTGCCGCGTGCAAACCGCACCGCTCCGCCAGTATCCACGGCCTTCTGCACCGCTGCCGTGTCATCTGTTTTGCCATCGCCGATGGCTTGTGGCGCAGTGGTTTGAGCCACAAGGCTGACGGAAGCTCCGAGGAAGAAGAGGGTGAGAAGGGAAAGACGTTTCATGGATAAAGGAATGAATGGTGGGCTTTACTTGGCGATGGGCTTCCAATCCCGCGCAGTGCGGACCACGCGGATGCGATCTCCAGCACCGAGCTTTTCATAAACCTGCTTCGTCCATTCGTACGCGGGAGGCATCTTGCCGATGAAGGTGATCGGGCGCGGGTAGAGCAGCGCCAAGTTTTGCGGCAGGTCGCCGATGCGCAGGATGCCGAGGAACTCGGCGGTCTCGGGCTGGGTGTGGGTTTCGGGTGGCGTGTCGAGGATGAGTTCGCTGATCTTTGGATCGAGGATGGCGGCATAGATGGCGAGCGCGGCGGTTTCGCCCTGACCAAACAACACCGTCGAGCCGGTGGCGGGCTCCTGGCGCATGAGCGCGGCTCCGGCGAGCAGATCATGAACCTGGCGCTCGGGCAGGGTGTGGCCGAGCAGCGGATACATGCGGCGCAGCGTCCACAGGTAGCCGGGGCCGACGGAGGTTGCTCCGGTATTGCGCACTTCCACGCCAGCGCTGGCGAACTCGGGCGCGAGGGCCGGCTTGGAGGCTCCGCCGCCGGTGAAGGTGCTGCGCGCATCAGGCTGAACGGCGAACATGACCACCGGTCCGGTGTTCTGCGGCGCTTGTTGGGTTTTCACGGCGAGTGTGAGGCCATCGGTGGTGTCAAAGACACGCGTGCCGTAGAAAGTGCCGTCCTTGGTGCCACCGTCGGCCAGTTTGTCGCGCAGGCGTGGCGTGGGATCAGTCGGGATGTTGCGGAAGGTGGTCTGGCGCAGCCTGGCGAGCGCGTCTTTTTGATGCGACTGCCACTGCGTTTCGCTGTCGGGCATCGAGACATCCGCGTTCTTCACTAGGCGTGCATCCATCTGCATCATGGTGTCGTCCTTCGGCAATTTGCCGCCAAACACGAGCAGGTTCTCCTCCGGCTCGACAAAGTCAGTCACATCGTCCTGCACCGGTGCGGGATCGCCTTTGAGATGCGTGTTGAAGAAGGTGAAGATCGCCTGCCGCAGCTTCGGCGTGTAGCCGTGCGGAGCGAGATCTTCGGTCAGCTCGAACTTCGTTGGTTCGCCGAGCGTGGTGTATTGATGGCGGATGCGATGCGCGACATCGCGATAGCCCGCAGGCCGCCACAGCACGTCCTCGCTGCCAGAGGCGATCAGGAACGCACGCGGCGCGATGAGCGCGCCGATGTCCGACCAGCACCAGCGGTGATAATTGACCCAGAAGGCGCAGTCGCAATGCCCGTCCGTCGCGCGATCCACCGCCATGCGCTCGATGCTGCCGCTTTGGCAGACGGGCACGATCACCTTTACGCGTTCATCCGCCGCCCCGAGAAACCACGACATCGCGCCGCCACCGCTAAGGCCGGTGACGCCCATCTTGTCGCCATCGACATCGTCGCGGCCTTGCAGGTAATCGAGGGCGCGCATCGCATTCCACACCTCGGTGCCCGCAGGCGTGTAGCCGCGGCTCGGCCAGTCAAAACGGCCCTCGCGATAGGTGCCGTGATGCATGCCCTGGCACTCGCCGAGCTGCACGGGATCGAGCACGAGCGCCACATAACCATGCTGGCCGAACCAGCGCGGATTGGCCTGGTAAGGCGCGTTCACCTTGCCCTTCGAGTGGCCGCAGAGATAGAGCACAGCAGGCAGCTTGCCGGTGATCTTCGCCGGTCGATAAAGATTCCCAGCCACATGCGCCCCTGGCAGGCTTTGGAAGTGAATCTTCTCCACCACATAATCACCGCGCTCCAACACACCGGTCACCGTGGCCTGAAGCGGCATCCGCTTCGGCAGCGGCGAAAGGCCGAGCATCTCCAGCCATTTTTCGCGTCGCTCGGCCAGCGTGGCCTTCCATGTTTCAGGTGAAAGCGGCTGCGCCAGCGAGGCACCCGTGACTTCCCGCGCCTCCTGGCTGACGCTGCCGTAAAGCGAAAGGCCCTGGGCGGATGCCGGCGTGTCTGCAAGCAGTCCGATGATGAAAATAATGAGCGGAACGTGTGGTTTCATGAGCGGGTAGATTTCAAGGATGTACTTCAGTGATGCGGCCTTCGAGCTTTGCGGAGATGCGGCCATCATGGTTTCGGATGAAATGCCATGCAGCGGAGAGTTGGTTCGGCTCCTGCATCTCGTGGTTCAGCTTCCCGAAGAATTCGCCGAGATGCAGCGTGTCCGTGCGGGTGATGGCGGAGGAGTTGCAGACGATCTTATATTCGCGCTCCGGCTGGATGCCAGACTCGATGATGCGGCTGCCCTGCGGTCTGCGACGGTCAAAGCGATAACGGCAGCCGGAGACCTGGACGAGAAACATGTCGGCTTTGGCTTTGGAAGAGTCGAGCAGGTTCATCTCGATGATCTTCAGCAGGTCGGAGCCTTTGAGCGTGAAGGTGGCGAGCGCGGCGTCGGAGGGGCGCAGCCAGTTGATCAGCTCCATCAAATGCAGCTTCTGACCGTGCTGAATGGCGTGGCCGCGCATCTTTTCACCGACACGGAAGTGACCCTTTGTGCAGATGGCGATGTCGGCACCACTGATGTCGCGCATGGCGTCGGTGAGCCAGTTGCCGAGGGTGGTCTCCGGGCCGCCTTCCCAGGTGGGAGGCTCGTCCACGGTGCCGATGACGAAGTTTCTCCAGTCGGTGCGCGACGAAACATGACGCGGACGCACAGAGGCGGTCCATGCGTCGTTCTCGCTGACAAGCAGCAACTCCTGCGTGCTGGTGCAGAGGTCGTGAAACACCTGGCGGCCCTCGATCTCGATGAGCAGCGGCTTTTGCAGATCATGCAGAGCCGGATCAAGCCTCAGCACGACTTGGGAGGTGTTCTTCAGCCGCATCGTGATGCGGTTTCCGACCTCCGCTTTTGCATCCACTTCCGCGAACCAGCCGGGGCGCTCGATGTGCTGAATCTCCACCCACCAAGCGCGGCCATGCGGCGGAAAATAGGCGCGGTGAGTGATGTGCCGCGGATGCGCCACGCGGCGTTGCTCCAGCGCCCAGTCGAGCACACGTGGCGTGCTGACAGCGAAGGTGTTGTGCTCCGCGTCAGGGATCATCCACAGCTCGCCTTTGTAACCGAGCCGCTTCATTTCCTGCGTGATGGGGACCGGCCCGGTGGCTGCGTAGATGGGCCAGTCTTTGCCGCCCTGCACATACAGCATCGGCACGTCGCGCAGGTTGGTGACGAGGCTGAGATGGCCGTAGGTCGAGGCAAGCGGGATGCCTGCCGCGAAGAGATCGGGATAGCGGCAGCACAAATACGTCGTGCCGGTGCCGCCCATGGACTGGCCGGTGCAGACGATGCGCTCGGGATCAATGCGGAAGCGTCTTTGCACCTCGTCGATGGCGGCGAGCACATGGAGCTCCGCTTCACCGCGCCATTCGGTGGGCAGGCCGTTCGTGTCGGTGCCGAGCGGGCAGAGCACCACGATGCCGCGCTTCTCGGCCTCCGTTTTGTAGATGCCGCTGCTGTAGGCCGCGTGGTCGAAGTATTTGTTTTGATCGCCACCGGTGCCATGCAGAGCCACCAACAGGGGCAGCGCGGCTTTGCCATCGTAGGCGGAGGGCAGATACAGACGATAGGGCTGTGCGCTGCCATCAAACGGAGAGGTGAAGGTGAGCGCGAGGTCCTGCGGGCCTTTCACATCATCAAAGGCGGATGCAGCGCGCAGCAGGCAGGCGAAAAGCAAAATGGCGGTGCGCATGAGTGGAATGGTGGAGTTCATTTCAAGCCGTCGCGCAGCTCATGCACGGCGCGTATGATAACGTCCTCGACCTCGGGATGCCAGCGGGCGGGGAAGTGATTGTACTTCATCGCATCACCGCCTTCGTAGCCGCCCTCGTTCCAGACGCGGCGGCTGGGGATGTAGGTCATCACGTCGTTGCTGTAGCCCGCCACCCACACGACCGGATCAGCGATCTCTTTTTGCAGTCTCAGCGAGTAATCGACCACCACCTCGCCGCCGAGCGCCACGAGCGTGAGTTCGTCGCCGAGACGAATGACCTGCACGGGATAGGGATACTCGGTCATGAGCGTCTCGCCGGCGTCGAGCTGGCCGAGAAGATGTTTCGCGAGCTGCACGTCGAGTTTGTCGGAGCCTTTGGCGCGTTCCTCCAGCTCGGGTCGCGTGGGGGTGCGCTCGAATTTGAGCGGAATCTCCCGCAGCGCCGCACGGATGCCACCCTGCAGGGTGCGCGGCGGCGTATCGAGCGCGGTTTCCACCGCGAGAGCCAGCGAGCGACCATGGGCCTCGGCATACTCCAGCTTGCGGCGCGGATACGGATTCTGATCGCCGCTGCAGCCGTTCATGAACAGGGCCATCGCGCCTGGATGCGCCTGCTGAATGAAGGCCTGCGCGTAGCCGGCATAGTCGCCGTTGAACTTCTGATGGCCCATCGTGGTGCAATGGCAGGCGTAACCAAACACGAGGGCGAGATCGCGTTTCTCATGAATGGACTGCACGCGCAGCACCGGCACGCGATGATCCACCGGGCCGTCGGGATTCGGAGCGTTGCTGAAGCCGCCACTGGCTTTCGGACGCCGGCGGTTCATGGCGAAACCGCAGCGGGAATGCACGAAGCTCGTGGAGGCTTCCACACGCTTGTCCAGCGCCTCGCCGACCAGACGTGTGAAAGTCTCCGCGAGATAGACGCCATACTCCTCTGCCTCCCTTGTGCGACGCGCGGGATCGTCCGAGGCATAAGTGCGCCATGTGCGCATCTCCGGGCCGCAGTGTGTGTGGGAGACATTGATCAGCAGCCGCTCCGGCGGAATGCCATGCGCTTTTTCCACCGCCGCCGCCGTGGCCAGACGCACGCTGCGCGGCACACTGACGAGATCCGCCGTGATGATGGCCAGCTTTCCTCCTGCGGCATCCTGGAGCACCAGAGCCTTCGCAAACAGGTCCGTGTCCGAGCCCTCGGCAGGTTTCGTGCGCGAGGCGTAGCCCGCCATCCACATCAAGGTCTTCGGGGTGATCACGGCGGAAGCCGCGCCCGCTTTCCAATCGGAACTGGCGGGTGTCTGAGCAAAGAGGGCGGTGCCTGAAGCGAGCGCGATGCCGAGAATCAAAAGTGCGTTCTTCATGATGAGAGTCGCAAGGGCATACGGGCTCAAAACGGCGTTTTCGGCCATGCGAGGGCAGATGGCGTGACTTTTACAGCCATTCAGAAGAGTGCGGCTTTGAGCGCGTACTTCTTCGCTGCATGAAACTTACCGCGACTCTTTGCCTCTGCCTCAGTCTGTCACTCACCACCTCCGCCCAGGAGAAAGCCGCCGAGGCACGGATCTTCAAAGCAGGGGCCGCTACCAGCAACATCACACCGCCGCTGGGCATGGAGATCGTGGGGAACTTCGCGCCGAGACCGATCGCGGCGCATGTGCATGACGAGTTGCATGCGCGATGCCTGGTGCTCGATGATGGCACGACGAAGCTGGCTTTTGTCGTGGCGGACATCATTTCTCTGGGACGCGATGTGTGGGACGAGGCGAAGCAAAAGATCGAGGCCGCCACGGGCATTCCCGCCTCGAACATGATGTTTTCCGGCACGCACACGCACTCCAGCGTCTCCGCGCTCACCCATGAGGACCCGTCGCTGAACTACCGGCAGTTTCTCATCTCCCGCGTGGTGGACGGCGTGCAACGTGCGGTGAAAAATCTCGAACCGGCACGCATTGCGTGGGGTTCCGGTCAGGTGCCGCAGCATGTCTTCAACCGCCGCTGGCTGCTGAAGGAAGGTGTGACCAATCCGAATCCCTTCGGCGGACTGGACCATGCGGTGATGAATCCAAGCAGCCTACTTCGTGCTCGCCTGTCGAAACCCGCCGGTCCGACGAATCCGGAAGCGTATTGCCTTTCGGTGCAGACGGCGGACGGCGGGCGCCAGATCGCGCTGCTGACGAACTACTGGCTCCACTACGTCGGCGGCGTGCCGCGCGATCACCTTTCAGCGGATTACTTCGGCGAGTTCTGCCGTGTCATCGAGAAGTCGCTCGGCACTCAGGGCCAGCATCCGCCCTGTGTCGCCCTGCTGGCGAACGGCCCCTGCGGCGACGTGAACAACAACGACTACAGCGGCAAAACACCGGCGGTGAAGCGCGAGCCGTATGAGAAGATCAAGCTCGTGGCAGGCGATCTCGCCGCGGAGATGCTGCGCGTCGAGAAGTCGCTCAAGTATCAAGCCTGGGTGCCGCTGAAGGCCGCCGTGAGTGATCTGGAGCTCGGCGTGCGTCGCCCCACGCCGGAGATGGTCGCGTGGGCAAAGGAAGTGCTGTCCCGCCCGAAGGATGCCAAGGCCGTGCATCGCCTGGAGCAGCCCTATGCCGAGCGCACGATGGCAGCCCGCGATGCGAAGCCTGACACGGTGAACTGCGTGATGCAGGCCTTCCGCATCGGCGATCTCGGCATCGCCGCAATTCCCTTCGAGGTCTTCACCGAGATTGGACTAGAGATCAAAGCCAGAAGTCCCTTCAAAGACACCTTCACTATCGAACTCGCCAACGGCAGCAACGGCTACCTGCCCACACCGCCGCAGCACGAACTCGGCGGCTACGAGACCTGGCTCGGCACCAACCGCGTCGAGCGCGAGGCCTCCGTGAAGATCACCGCGAAGATTTTGGAGCTGCTCGGGAACGTGAAGTGAAGTCTTCGGCCTCCACAAAGCATGCGGAGGGGAGACGTTGCCGACTCAGGCGATGATATCCTTCACCACCTTGCCGCCCTGTAGTCCGGTGAGGCGGATGCGGCGGCCGCCGCTGACGACGGCGAGGTTTTCGTGATCGAGCCCGAGCTGATGAAGAATCGTCGCGTGCAGATCGCGGAAGTGAACCGCGCCATCGACCACCGCGCTGCCGTTTTCATTCGTGCTGCCGTGCACGTGGCCGCCTTTGACGCCGCCGCCGGCCATCCAGAAGGTGAAGGCGCGGTGCTGATGCCCGGTTTGATCCTTGTCCTGCCCCGGCGTGAGACCTGGCCGTCCGAATTCACCGCCCCAGACGACGAGTGTGTCCTCCAGCAGGCCGCGTTGGTCGAGATCATCCAAAAGCGCGGCGATGGGGGCGTCGGTGGTGGTGCAGTTCGCGGTAAGATCGCGCCGATGATCAGTGTGCTGGTCCCAACTGCCGTGAGTGATCTCGATGAAGCGCACGCCCGCCTCGCAGAAGCGCCGCGCGAGCAGACACTGACGGCCGAAGTCGCTGTTCTTGCAGGTGCCTGCGGCGAAGTTTTTGCCCACGCGGTAGCGCTCCAGCGTCGCCGCAGACTCGGTGGAAATATCGAGCAATCCGGGAGCCGCCGCCTGCATGCGAAAGCCGAGTTCCATGGTCTGAATCACGCCTTCGAGCTGCGCATCGTCGGCACGCGGGCCGAGATGATCGCGATTCATCGCCTGAATGAGGTCGAGCTGCCGACGCTTCACGCTCAGCGGCAGATGATCGCCCCGAATGTTGCTGATCGTCGCCTTCGACATGTCCTCGCCATTCACGCCGATGGGCGTGCCGCCAAACACGGATGGCAGTTGCTGAGATGCGTATTCGCTCGGCTTGGCGGTGTTGAAGCTGATGAAACCGGGCAGGTTCATGTTCTCCGTGCCCAGACCATACGCTACCCACGAACCCAT
>DAORHS010000109.1:0-9827 GCA_035438165.1 Prosthecobacter sp. | reverse complement strand
AAGAATGGTCTGAAGAGCTTGGCGGTCACGAACGTCTTGGTAGCCTGTCGCTTCATCAATCAGCGCGATAATCCCGATATGAGCCAAGCCGCGCAGAATGATTTCAGCCATCGCAGCAATTTTCTTCTGTGTCTCTCCAAGAACCCCCGCTTTTGAGGCATCCATCCAAATTTCGCAGACCTTGGGGATAAGATCTGCTGAAATGCCATGGCCGACGCGCCCGCCACGATAAAGCACCTTCATTGGCTGATAGTGCACATCGCCCAAATGATTGATAATGAACGGCTTGAGGTTCTTGTAAGCAAGAGAAAGGGGGATTTGTGCACCGTCATCTGCCTGCTCACGCCGAACTGAAAGAGCGCCACTTCGATACATCCCAAGTGCCTTCATGAACTCGGTTTCGGAAATCACTCGTTTAGGAGGATCATCGGGCGATTCCGGAGCGAGCACAGCGCATCGCATAGACACCGGCCCAATTTTCATTTCGCCCTCCCACTCGGCGCGAGGAATTCCTTTTTCATGTGCCCAACGGCTCGCTGCTGCTTTCTCGGCGATAGCCTTGCGTCTTTCAGGCGTCAGCTTCTTGGCCCGTGCTTCACCACCGGCCTTTCCAATAGGTGCATTTTCTTGTTCCATGCATGCATAATAATGTTGCAAGCATGTGCTTGCAAGTATAAAGTGCAAGCATTATGGAAACGCTCGCCACCGCCAAACGTGCCGCCGTCCTTCGCTGCTTGATCGAAGGCAATTCAATCCTCAGCACGTCGCGGATCACGGGCGTTGCCAAGAATACCATCGTGAAACTCTTGGCGGATGCGGGCGATGCCTGTTCGTCCTACATGCACGAGAAGCTGGCGAACCTGCCGTGCAAGGTGCTCCAGCTTGATGAAATCTGGTCGTTCGTTGGCTGCAAGGAGGCCGTGAAGAAAACGGCGATCAACGATCATCAAGGCGACATCTGGACATGGACGGCGCTTTGCGCTGACACGAAGCTGATTCCATCGTGGCGGGTAGGGGATCGCAGCGGAGCCACCGCTTTTGCGTTCTGCGCCGATCTGGCGAACCGTTTCAGCGGACGCCTACAAATCAACACGGACGGCCATCCGGCTTACCAGTGGGCCATTGGAGCGAATTTCGGCGAGGCCGACTACGCCCGCCTCGTGAAAATTTACGGCAAGGATGAGAAGGGGTTCGATACCGTTGTGGGCTGCCGCAAAGAGGCGGTCTTTGGCACGCCCGACATTGATCTGGTGAGCACGAGCTACGTGGAACGCTCAAACCTCACGATCCGCATGGGCAACCGCAGGTTCACACGCCTGACGAACGCCTTCAGCAAGAAAGTGGAAAACCACTGCCACATGTTTGCGCTGACGATCATGAACTACAACTTCTGCCGCAAGCACACGACCATCAAGCAGACCCCGGCACAGGCCGCTGGCGTTGCCAGCCACCAATGGACGCTGGAAGAAGTCGTGGTGATGATGGACGCCTATCTGGCCGAACGCGAAAGGCTCCAGTTTGAGCAGGCGTTCACGCGGTTGAAGTTCCAAGCGCCCCGCCGAGGCCCCAAAGCCTTCACGCCCGTGGCCCCTCGGACACCATGGTATCTCGATCCTGAAAGCGGCGGCCCTGAACCGGAGGTGCGCAAACCGGGGATCGCTTACCGGACTGATTTATCATAAAGCGTCTGACCCACTACCAAACAACTGGTGCTGTCTCAGTTTGAAATTGTGAATAAGTGGTTCGGATGAACGCTAATTTTCCAACAATGTTAAATTTTTCGTGATTTCGTGAAAACGCGGAGGGAAAAATTCGTGTATCCAGTACCTATGCCATCCTCACAAACATACCTCATCTACCCGAAAGAACTAAACGAAAAAGACCTTCACGGCAGGACGCTTGACGTTAAAGCGTCTGGTGTCGGGCGCATAAAATGCGTTCGTAAAGGAGATTTGATTCAAGTCGAGGCCCACTTTCCGCCAGACGGCCCGGCTTGCTTCGTTGCGCATCTCACCGAAGTAGATGTCTGGTCGATCATTCCTCATCCGCTAGCCGGGACTGGCCCCGACTTTTTACTTGATTTGGGCTGATGTGGGGGCGTTAATCGCCCATGCCAAAGCGCTCAAGCATACGCAAGCCCAAGGAGGATTTCAGCCAGACGGCTTTCCGCATCGTTCAGGAATTGACGAGCGAGAAGCCCAAGACCAAAGTCACGCTTTCTACCGCCCTTGATGACGCTGGCGTGCGCAAGGAGATCATGCGCGAGATGGGCAAGCGCGGAGGGCAGAAAGGCGGCAAGGCCCGCGCTGAATCCCTCACCCCCAATAAGCGCGCAGAGATCGCTACGAAGGCGGCAAAGGCTCGCTGGGGGCGTTCTGTTGAAAAGCAGGATTAGCCTGAGAAAACAGCTCTGGAGTTTCAGTGATCTCTGGCATCGAGGATACGATTAAATAACCATCGGCCAATCTTTGGAGCTTTTCATCTTCCGTATAAAGAGTGACGGCGTTGGCAACCATGGCGACGGCCAAAATCTGCGTATCCACTTTGATTTTGGTTCGCATTGAAACACCGGACTTCTTTAACTCTTCAATTAAGCCGGTGTTTGTTTTAGCGTTCCAAATGTCGGCGGCAATTTTGGCAGCCAGAACGCCAAATTCCTTAACGTAACAACGCTGCTTCAGCGTGGTCATTATCTTCTCTCGCTCACTAGGATCTGACTTCATAAGCAACTCCGTTATGAGAGGAGTTGGCACGACAATGATTGCCTTGGTCTCATCCAATTTGCGGAAAAAAGCTTTGGCTTTCGGAATCATGTGGAGCTGATCAGGCTCGGCCCGCTCAAGAATACCCCACAGGAAATAATGCGAGTCGAGACAGATAAGATTCATGAGTCAGTGTCTTCGGAGATGAGTTGAGCCAATCCCTTTGAGCGCCATTTTTCAATGGTGCTTGGCATTGCTTTGGCAATTTCTGAAAAGGCTTCCGAAACAGACCCTTCGATGAAGGTTCCCACCTCGGTAATACGAAACTTGAGCACCGTCCCTGTTTCCATGTCCCAAACCGCCTCGCCTTCGCACGTTACGACATCGTATAATCTGTGTCCCAGTTCTTTCGCGATTGCCTCTGTTGTCTCGCAAGAAAGCGTTTTGCCATTTGCCAGTTTAAGTCCAACCTTCGGCTCATTGCCCCCCACGCGGACGACTGTTCCGATCATTGAGGTTTCACCTGGCATCCGCAGGTTATCAGGCAGCACCATCTCCGGTGTAATGGTAGCCATTGGCTCGGGGTGCCTGGAATCCCTCAATTCCACGTCACACTGCCTTTTCTTGACAAAACGAACGATTTCTTCTAGGCTAGTTTTAGCCTTCACTGACATTCGATCAAAACGCCCCGTGTTAATAACCGAGGCAATACTCTGCCAAGACAATAATGCCACGAGCATATGGGCCTTGGAAAACTTAAAGCCTAGAGATTTGTCCTCGATTGCGATGAGACACAATGGCGGCCCGGATTGATCCTCCTCGTCATCATCATCGTTTTCTGAGGCCACGGCCTCAACTAAATCCTCGGTGGCGCTGATAAGTGCGGCCACTTCCTTGCAACGTGTATTGCCGGGAAAAACACCGTTGCCTGTAAAACGTAGAGATAAGAAGTCCGCATCCACCTTCGCGGACATTAGCAAACCCGCAGACCGAGTACAAGTTTAAAGCAAAGTTTTACTTGAACGGTCAAGCATAATATGTCATTATGAAATCGTGAACAAACTAGATAACACCAAGCGCACCCTTATCGTGAAGATGATCACCGAAGGGAACAGCATGCGTGCCGCCTCACGCATCGCTGGCGTAAGCATCAACACCGTGACGAAGCTTGTCTGTGAGCTTGGGGAAGCCTGCAACTGGTATCAGGACAAGCACCTGCGGAACCTGCCATGCTCGGAACTCCAGATGGATGAAATCTGGTCGTTCGTGGGATGTCGCGAAACCAACAAGAAGAACGCGAAAGGGGAGCATCCAGGCGATGTCTGGACGTGGAAAGCTTTCTGCCCGAACACGAAGCTGGTGGCAGGCTGGATGGTAGGGGATCGCAGCGGGGAAACCGCCTTTGATTTCTGCCACGATCTGGCGGGCCGGTTCTCTGGACACCTGCAAATCAGCACAGACGGCCTCCATGCTTATCGCTGGGCCGTGGGTGCCAACTTCAACGACGTGGACTTTGCGCAGTTGGTCAAAATCTACGGCAAAGACAAAGACGGGAAGGATGTCTGCATCGGAGCCAAAAAGGTGAAAGTCAGCGGCAACCCAGATTTCGACAAGATCAGCACGTCACTGGTGGAACGCTCCAACCTCACGCTGCGGATGTCCTCACGCCGGTTCACGCGCTTGACCAACGGCCACAGCAAGAAGATCGAAAACCATGTGCTGGCGCTGGGCCTGCATTTCTTCGTGTACAACTTCTGCCGCAAGCACCTGACCATCAAAACGGCTCCTGCGGTCGCTGCTGGCGTCACAGACAAGATTTGGAGCGTTCAAGACCTGCTGGATATGTTCGACGCCTATCAGGCCGACGTGCATCCCATCCAGCGCCCGAAGAACTACAAGCCACGGCGCACGACGCCCAAGAGCTACGAGCCAACCCCAAAGGATGAGATTCCTACACCTTGGTATCTGGACCCGAACGGAACGCCTCCCGAACAGATTTCAAACTGAGACAGTGCCAAACAACTTGGTGTTACATTGATTGTTTGTAGTTAATTAAAGGGGGGTTGAGCAACGATTTGCGCCCTTCTTGAGCTGGCCTACCCCACCAGCTTCAGTGTCCGCTTCTCCTGGGCACTCTGAAACGCGGTATCGACGATCTGCTGACCGATGCGAGAGATGTCGAGACGCAGCGGGCCGATGAGGGGTGCCCCGGTTTCGAGATGGTGGATGACGTGCTCGACCGGATTGCGATTCGGGGCGAGAACGGGATCTACCGGAACCTCGAAGCCCTCCGGCCGGGTCCGGGTTTGGACGCGGACGGTTTTCTCGTAGTCGTAGCAGGAAATCGTGCCATCGATGCCTTTGAGGACAAACCCGCACTTGGGCTGTGGCTGAAAGGTCCATGGATCGGTGAAGGTCCCCCAGCGGGTCTCGCTTTTGCTCAAACCAAAACTGTAGCGGATGATGGCCACGGCGTGTTCATCGACCTCCAGCCCGGCGGGTTCGTCCCAGACGCCGGTGACTTCGAGCGGTGCCCGTCCGCCGAGGTGCCAGGTGCCGAGCGTGGTGCCGTAGCCCATGTAGTCGAGCAGCGATCCCCCGCCCTGAGCCTTGCTGTAAAACCAGCTCGCGGCCTTGTCGGCGGCGCTGGGCTCCTTTTCGATCTTGTCGGCCCCGTGGTAGAGCGGGCCACGGTTCCCACCGTGGTGGTGAAACTCCAGCACCTCGCCGATGACGCCTTCCTGAATCAGGCGATGTGCGGTCTGCTGTCCGGCGTCCCAGACGAGCGGCCAGTTCACGGTCAGCAGTTTGCCGTGCGGCTTCATGGCGGCGATCATTGCATCTGCCTCGGCGAGCGAACCGGCGAAGGGTTTCTCCATGATGATGTGTGTGCCGAAGGGAGCGATTTTGGCCACCCACTCGCCATGGTTCGAGGCGGCGGGACAAAGGATGACGATGTCCGGCTTCGTCCGCTCCATGCAGGCGCGGTAATCGGTGAACACCTGCTCCTCGCCGAGTCCGAAATTCCGCGTCGCATCCACCAGACGCTCCGGCTGCTCATCGCAAATGCCTACAATCGCGGCATTCGGGTGCTCGGAAGCCTGCCGCAGCAGGTCGCCCATGTGAAAGTGGTCGAAGTTGATGCCCGCGATGCGCCATGGTTTGCTCATATGGTGAGCATCGAAGCCGAGGCGACACGGGATGACAATCTGATTTTGGCTTCCGGCTGGTTGGAGTGAGTCCGCCGGGAGCATTTTCAGGATTGCTCTCAAAGGGCTGACCTTGGTATCCTGCTCTCAATCCCCGATAACCAAACCAGCACTCCTCCATGAACGCCAAACGCACCATCATTAACGTCTTCGCCGCTTATGCGGTCGTCTGGGTCACCGACTATCTCATTCACGAGGTGGCATTGAAAGCCGACTACCTCGCCACCAAGAGCCTGTGGCGTGATCCCGAGCAGATGAAGCTTCTCTTCAAATGGATTCTGGTGGGCGAGTTGATGACCGCCTCAGGTCTGACCGTTCTCTGGATCAATGCCTTCGCTGCCACGGCCAGACTCGCCGACGCCCTCAGATTTGGCCTCTTCGCCGGTCTGCTCGGTACCGCTTACGCGTCCGTCTTCCATGCCGTGCTGCCGATTCCCGGCCTGCTGTGCGTGAAATGGGTCATCTTCGGTGTGCTGCAAGCCATCTTCGTCAGCCTCGTGCTCTATGCGCTCACCCGGCCTGCCAAAGCCGCCTGAACCCGTGCCTGCCGCCAACGAAATCCGCGACACGCCCGGGCGCCTGCTGCTCGGCTGGGCGGTGCTCATGACCTCCCTCGTTCTACTGGCATGGCGCATTCATGTTCGTCCGGCGGATTATGAGTGGACGGAATACCCGACCGCCCTGGGAGACACCCGGTACTACACCGCGCTCGGCAAGAATGACCGTTACGAGCCGAATCTGCGTTTTCCCGGGCAGGAAAAGGGCGTTTATCGCCGGACCCTCGAACCGGTCATGCTGGACGACGCCACGATGCTCAAAGTCGCGCGGGACATGTCAGGACGGCACTTTGTGTACAAGCCGGGCGCTGCTGGAGAAGGCTCCAGTCCGCCAGTCTATTTAAAGAGTGGTGAAAACCGCTACATCGAGTTTGGCGCACGGAAATTCTACCCGCCCTACGAGCCCAAGATTGCGCCTTGAATGGCTTCCTTTGTGCGCTCCGAGAATGCGCTTGGCACCCCCGCAAATCTCCCTTTACTCCGCGCCCCCAAACCTTTCCCTTCCCCTCATGCCCATCGCCCGCGCCCTGCTCTCTGTTTCCGACAAAACCGGCCTTCTCGACTTCGCCAAAGGCCTGGCGGCGCTCGGCGTGGAGCTGCTTTCCACCGGGGGCACGTCCAAACACCTCAAGGAAGGTGGATTGACCGTCATCGACGTCTCTGATCACACCGGCTTTCCAGAGATGTTCGACGGTCGCGTCAAAACGCTGCACCCGAAGGTCCACGGCGGCCTGCTTCAGCGTCGTGACAACGACGAAGACAAGCGCAACGCCACCAAGCACGACATCCCGTGCATCGACCTCGTGGTGGTCAATCTCTACCCCTTTGAGCAGACCGTCGCCAAGAAGGACGTCACGCTTGAGGAGGCCATCGAGAACATCGACATCGGCGGCCCGTCCATGCTGCGCTCCGCGGCCAAAAACCACCGCTGGGTCACCGTCATCACCGATCCGGCCGATTATGCGATCGTGCTGGAGGAGATGAAGGAGAACGCGGGCGACACCACGCTCGCCACCCGCGAACGTCTCGCCTGCAAGGTCTTCCAGCGCACCGGCAGCTACGATTCCGCCATCGCCAGCTTCCTGAACAAGGAACAGGTCACGCAGAAGACCTTCAACCTCTCCCTGCCCCTCTACGCCGAGCTGCGCTACGGCGACAACCCGCACCAGAAGACCTCGCTCTACGGCAACTTCGGCGACTACTTCGTCAAGCTGCACGGCAAGGACCTCAGTTACACCAACGTCCTCGACATCCAGGCGGCCGCCGAGATCGCCCTCGAGTTCCGCCGCCCCACCGTCGCCATTTTGAAGCACACCAATCCCTGCGGTGTCGGCTGTGCGGATGAAGATCTGCGTGAAGCCTGGCAGAAGGCCTTTGAAACCGACAAGCAGGCGCCCTTCGGCGGCGTCATCGTCGTGAACCGCAGCATGACGCTCGGCCTCGCCCGCATCATCTCCGAGATCTTCACGGACGTCATCATCGCGCCCGACTTCGATGCCGATGCGCGTGCGCTGCTGCAGAAGAAAAAGAACCTGCGCCTCATTCAGATGCTTCCCGGTGTTGCCGAAGCCCTCGCCGAGCCGGTCATCCGTTCCGCTCCTGGCGGCGTCATGGTGATGGACAGCGATGCGCGCGCCCTAGGCCTCGACGATCTCGAAACAAAGGTGAAGACCATCCGTCCGCCAACCCGCGACGAACTTGAAGCCATGCGCTTCGGCTGGCGTGTCGTGAAGCACGTCAAATCGAATGCCATCGTCTTTGCTTCGCACGATCGCACGCTCTCCATCGGTGCCGGTCAGATGAGCCGCGTCGATTCCTGCCGCATCGCTGTGTGGAAGGCCGGCGAGGCCGGACTCAGCCTCAAAGGCAGTGTCGTCGCCTCCGATGCCATGTTCCCCTTCCCCGACGGCCTCATCGCCGCCGCCGAAGCCGGTTCCACCGCCGCGATTCAGCCCGGCGGTTCCGTCAAGGACGCCGACGTTATCGCCGCCGCGGATGAACACAAGATGGCCATGTGCTTCACCGGCGTGCGCCACTTCCTGCATTAGGATCGGGCCGCCAGGCATGAGCCGCTACGCCAGCAATCAGGAAGTCGTGAGCTTCTTCGCCTCCCACGGCATCGAAGTCACCCATGTTCGCCGCGAGGGCGATCTGCGTCACCTCAGCGTCCACGGACGGCCCCTCACCCTGCCCATGCCGGCCAGTGCAGACGAATGCCTGCGTCTCGTGCGCGAAAGTCTCGCCACTTCAGCTCCTCCACCTGAGCCCCCGGTGTGAGACACTGGCACGCGGCCCCACGGTTCCAGTCTGCGACGAGTTCCTTGCCCGGAACGCCCCATCAATTCGCCAGACAGCGGCGGAAGAAATCCACCGTCAGGCCGAGCGCCTGACGCGCCAGCTCGGCGTCATAGCGCAGGCCCTCATCACGCAGAAAAGCGTGGGCGGCGTTGAACTCATGCCAGGTGAAGTTCACACCGGCGGCGGTCAGTGTTTGATAAATCAAGGCGCGTCCTTCTGCGGGCACATGCGGATCCTGGCGTCCAAAGACGAGCATCAACTCGCCCTTGATCTCCTCCGCACGCGCCAGCGAGTCGTCGTTCATGCCCGCTCCGAGGCTGCGCTTGTGCAGATCGGTGGGATAGAAGCAGGCCGCCGCCGCCACATCGGGTTGCAGTGCGGCTCGGTAGGTCAAGTGCCCGCCGATGCAGGGGCCGAAGGAACCGAGACGGCCCGTGCAGGATTCGTGAGTCTTCAGATAATCCAGCACCGCACGATTGTCCGCATCGTAGCCCGCCACAGGCTTTTCGGTCTTCAGGCGGTTGCCCACATCCGAACCTGCCTGATCGTAGGCCAGCACGGTTCCGGCGGGAAGATATTCATGGTAGATCTCAGGCAGGGCGACGATAAAGCCATGTCCGGCCAGAAAGGCTGCCGTGCGGCAGATGGGTCCCGTGTTTTGAAAAATCTCGGAATGAAACAGCAGCCCCGGGAAACGTCCCTCCGTCGCCGGCCGCAGGATCATCGTGCGCATCGGACCGGATGGTGTGGAGAGTTCAACGATTTCTGGTTCGCGGAGAGTCATGAAAAAATGGCGGGAGGCAACGTGGAAGCCCACGCTATAGCACGCCTCCACCCGTCTCCAAGTCACCTCTTCTCCATCACCTGCCCTCTTTCCTGGCTCGATCGTTTTGAAAAGAACCTGAGCCCGGCTCCAGCCAAAAGGCGCGACACGGGAGGCAGGAAGAATGCCGGTTAAGAGGGCGTTCTGTCTGGTCCATGCGCCCCGCCTGCCTGCTCCTCCTGATCGCCTGCCCCGTCCTCTCACAGGCGGCGGAAAAAATCGTGTTCAATCGGGACAT
>DAORHS010000108.1:0-9861 GCA_035438165.1 Prosthecobacter sp. | reverse complement strand
AGGCGGAATGCGGCCAAAATCCGCCTCCGCGTGAATGCCATCAAAGCCACGCGCCCCGAGCGGCGGGAACTTCATCGCCCGCACCACCTCGCGCACCTCGTCGGCATGCTTCACACGCGGCAGCATGATGCCACGAGCACCAGCCTCGATGAGCTGGAGCACGTCCGTGTAGTTCGACGGCTTCACGCGGATCAGTGCATCCGCGCCACCGAGCCGACAGGCCTGGATGAGGGAGTAAACCATCGCCGCATCGACACGCTTGTGCTCCAGGCAGATCCACACGGCGTCAAAGCCGGACGAGGCGATCATTTCGACCAGTTCGGGGTCGGTGTAGCACGACTTGGCAGTGATGACGGTCTGGCCACCACAGATTTTTTGAAGGACGACGGAGGGCTGCATGAGAGATCAGATTTCGCCCAAATTTGGCACCACGAACGGCGCACGATATTCGCGGGTGAGCAGCGTGTTGGCGGCGGCGTTGTCGATGAAGGATTCCTTCTCGCCATCGACGCGGAGATGCTGGCCGAGGGTGAGCTGCGTCTTGTCGAGATCGACTCCGGCCTCGGCGAGGTAGTGCTTGGTACGCTCCAGCGTGTCCTGCACGTCTTCGTGGGCCTTGATGTCGCCGAGAGCTTTGGAGATGTCGTTCACCGAGGCTTGTTGCCCGAGGCGATACGAGATGTTCGCGATGTGGCAGAGCGAGGTGCTTTGGTGGCCTTCTTCGATGTCGGCGGCGAGGTCGGTGTGTTTGCGACTGCGCACAGCGCGGAGGAAGTTGGCGAAGTGGTTCTCGGATTTGCCTCCTTCAAAAGCGCGGACGAGGTTGCCTTTCGGATCAAAGAGACTCGTGTCGGCGATGATGCCTTCGCTGCCGTAGAAGAACCACATGGATTTGATCGTGGGATGAAACGGCGCGGTTTTGAGGCCGCGAGTTTCGGAGACGATGGTCTTGTCACCAAAATCGAAGATGCCGACCTGCGAGTTGGGTGTCTCGGCGACGTCCGTATAGCCAAGGCGGCCGCCGTAGCTGAGCACGCTGCGGCCCAAACCGGTCACGCCGAGGCCCCAGCGGCAGATGTCGAGCGAGTGGACGTTGTTGTTGCCGATCTCGCCGTTGCCGGTGTCCCAGAACCAATGCCAGTCGTAGTGAAACTTCGGCCGCGTAAGCTTCGTCATCGGCGCGGGACCGGCCCACAGGTCGTAATCGCACCGCGGCGGCATCGCGCACTCCGCCGGGCCGCCGATGCTGCCGCGTCCGCTGTAGATGATGCTCTTCGCCAGCTTCACCTCGCCCAGCTTGCCCTCGCGCATGAACTTCACCGCCTCGGCCAAGGCACCGCGCGAGCGATTTTGCGTGCCCGTCTGCGCGATGCGCCCCAGCTTCCGCGCCACCTGCACGATGCGGCGGCCTTCCTCGACATTCTGGCTCACGGGCTTCTCGACATACACATCCTTGCCCGCCTGCATTGCCCAGATGGCCGCCAGCGCATGCCAGTGGTTCGGCGTGGCGATGAAAACGACATCGACGGACTTGTCTTCGAGCACCTTCCGCAAGTCCTGCACCTTCTTCGGCATCGGTCGCTTCAGTTCGACCAGCAACGCGCCCACCTCATCCGCACGATCGAGATCCGGATCACAAACATACGCCACATCGCAGTCCGCGAGCCTCGCCAGCTCCCGCGCATGCGCCTTCCCGCGAATCCCGCAGCCAATGATCGCTGCTGTGATCTTTTCATTCGGGGAAACCGGCCCCGGATCGGCCGCGAGAATGGATTTCGGCAAAGCGACCGCCGCAGCGGCCATGAGGGAGTCTTCAAAAAAGCGTCGGCGTGTGGGTGTGAGCATGGTGATCAGTCATACGCCGCGAAACCGGGAACTTTGGCGTGGTGATTTGCATTGCGCGTAGCGAGTCCAGTATCCAGGAGAACGATCCTGAACTGCACGCCATGAGGCATTTAGACCTCTACGGGTGCCGTTACTCTGAGTGAAATTGGTGTGAAGATGTCGAGTTCAGCGCCCACTGTCTCAAGACTCAAAACCAAAGCGTAGCGAATGCGATTGTTGTAACGCTTATGTTGCGTGCGCAGCCTCCACCAGCCGTTAACGGGATACACAATGAGGTGCTCCATGGATGCGAGCTGAGCTGCGGTCCCATTCCATGTATCAGAGTGGATTGACCCTCGGCGGCAGAGAGTGTCGCCGAGCAGCCAGCCGGTTGTCGTGTCATCCGGCTTCTCGTATGAGGTTTCCTCTCCATCGCTTGAGGCTGAATCGGATACGCGGGCAATGAAGTTCGAAAGGGACTTCTCAGTGGGTGTTTGGACAGCAAACCTGAGATTGCAGTTGGCATAACGATATTTGGAGGAAACCGAGCGCGATCCTGGGTTAGGTTCGATAAAGTAGGAGAGCGTGACGCGAAGTCGCACATTCACGGCACCGTGTTGCTGAAGCACTTCCTTCGGCCAGGGCAGCCGGTAGAGCATCATGTCCTGTGTCTTGATCCCGTCTTTTTCCTTCGTGAAAGGTTGCAGCGAATCTTGGCAGATCAGAGTGGCGCGGCTTCTGGCGCAAGCGAGAGCACGGCGAAGGTCGGGAACGCCATGCCCAAATTGCTGGAGCGCGTAGGCTACCTCGCTCTTTTTGCGCAAGTTAAGGCCGCGCCGCATCTCGTCAGTCCAGTTTGCCGAATGAATGATGACGGCTCGAACCGTCTCAGGCCAGTAGTTGGGATAGGCTGCTTGAATCTGGGCGGCCATATTTGCACCCAGCGCTGTGGCTGCACTGGTTGCGTAGAATGGCGAGAACAGGTCTTTTTGAAAATCAGCGTTCGTAGAAAGCAGGCAGAGACTGTCATGTTCTTCACGCGCCCCGGTTACGGCGTCTGCACCCACATTTCCGCCTTCACACACGATGTCAGGTTTGAGAGGCCAGTTCTTTGAGTCGGGAGAGTTCCAAAGACATGACGTGGTGCTATGTGGCGAAAGACCACCTCGCCGAGCTATGCGATGAACTTCTGGAATGAGTTGCCCATTTTCATCAGTCACTATGTCCTTGTCTGTAAAGGCGCTGACGGTGATGCCATTCCATGACTGCGCCGGGTCTTCGATGGAGTTCAGTTGATTCAGGCTGGGATAGTCAGCTTTGTTTTTGAGCCAAACATTGCCCGCGCTGACACAAATCAGCCTCTTCACATCATCGTCTTCCATTGCACCTGAGGCATGGCTATCAATGGCGGCGGACCACGCACTGGGCTTTCCATTTTCACGGAAGTCCTTGGCATCCACAGCCGTGACTGCCATTGCAAACACTCGAGGACGACCTGGGGCGTTCTGTTCAGCAATCGCCATGCCATCTTGCGTGATGAGTCCGTAATGCTCGGGGTCATTTGCACCCGAGCGTGGTAAAATCTTCACGGACTCAATGTGGTGCGAAAGCACTACCTCCTCATTCCCTTCCAACAACGGCGTGAGGTCCCCGTAGGCTGCCAGACCTGCCATCTGAGTCCCGTGCCCATTGTGATAGTGGTCATCCGTGCCCCAATCCTCGTTTGCCGTGTCGTGCTCCGACTCTGCGAGAATGTCCTCCAGAAGGGGATGCCCCCTGTTTACTCCAGTGTCGAGAAGGCAAATTGCAGGTGCGTTATCCGGCGGAAGTTGAACCCGGCTTTTCAAGTCGTTGGACCACTGACGCTTCTCTGTGGGCGTCTGTTCCATGAAAAACTGGGCTGTGACGGCGGGATGGCGCAGTTCACTCACAAAATTGAGCAGAGCGGTTGCGGCGGCGAGCTGTCGACGTGTTGTCTTGAGCAAGTAAATGCTATGCTCGGGGAGGACGAGTTTCCCGGGCTTTCGATACATGCCAAGACGATCTGCCTCGCACTCGACCACTTGCTCGTGCCGAGCGCGCTTTACTTCAGATCCAGACCAAATCCAAACTTCCCACCAAGTCTCCACGTCAAGGGCAGGCAGTGGGTGAGACGAGGTCCAAAATGCCTCAATCGCCGCGACGCCAATGGACTCAATGTTAGCGATCAATTTCTCGTGATCGAGAGAACGCTCTTCACCTTTGTGCTTTCCTTTGGTGATCGTTGTTTTGCGCTCGTTGACGTAGTCTTCAATTCGCTTGGTCAGAAAAGAGAGTTTGCCATGACGAACGAAGACCGTGGCCACAGTGGTCGTCAGGGTTGTTCCATCCGGCGCGGTGGAATCTACCTGACGGACAGCCTTCAAGATGATGCCGGACTTTGGATCAGCATCGAACGGATCACAATTCAGAGGATAGTCGGGAACCCCTCTGATTTCGAGATTGATGCCGATGTCGTCCTCAAACGGCGCAAGTTCCTGGGCTAACCGAAGGCGATCTGCCTCCAACTGCACTGCTTGCAGATCGCCGCGAAGTTTAGCTGCGTGCCCGGCCCGTTGGCGTGGATAGAGTCGAAAATCGGAACCTCCACCGCTTTGTCTAGCCTTGTATGGCTGTTGCTTTGCACGCCCAGAATAGTCGAGATGGCGCAGGGTGACTGGTGAATCTAAAGGCATGAGAGATCATCGGGCAAGGCGTTTGTCCAAGAACAGGCGCCGCTCGCTGATCACTCGCAACACATCATCCGTCGTTATCGCCTTCTTGTCGTGTAGCAGCATGTCCTTGATGGACTCTTCGCACACGCGGGTGATCTCCGCATAGCTGAGCCCATCGGCTGCGGATGCCAGTTTTGCCCAGGATAGTCGGGATTTCTGACCTGCCAGTCGCTCACGCAGGGTGCGCTCTGCCAGTTCAGGAGTTGGCATTCCCAGTTCAATTAAATCATCAAAGCGGCGATACAACGCACGGTCCAGCAGGTGGCCGTGATTGGTCGCGGCAATAATGACACTGTTGCCGCGATGGTTCTCCACAAACACGAGGAAACTATTGAGAATACGACGCATTTCACCAACATCATTTTCGGAGCCTCGCGCCATGCCAATCGAGTCAAACTCATCGAACAAATAGACAGCCCGAGTTTGCTCTACCGCTTCAAATATCAAACGCAGTTTAGCCGCTGTCTCGCCTAAGAACCGAGTCATCATAGTTTCAAGCCTCACGATGAATAGCGGCAAGCCAAGTTCTCCAGCAAAGGCCGAAGCCGTCATGGTCTTGCCGCACCCTGGAGGTCCAGTGAGCAACAGTGTCTGGCGTGGGCGAAGCCCATGCGCCTTCAGTTTGTTCAAGTTTCGCTGTTCGTGAAGCACCCTGCGAATATGCCCCGAAGCAGAGTCATCCAGGATCAGACTCGACAGCCGAGTCGCTGGATGCTGGACCGAAAGCAGGTCAGCGACTTCGCCCTGGGGTTGTGCAATGTGAAGCAAGTTCGCACGCCCCGATTGCTGGGTGCTCTGCTTGCGTCCCCGTTCGACCAACTCGCGAAGATCCTTGGCAAGATCTACATGGCCTCTACGAGCTTCCGCAGCAGCTAGCTGGAGTCCAACCGAATGGAATCGGACGTCGTCGCCTTCGGCGTGACTTTGAAAGAGTGCTTTGAGCTGTGCGCCGCTTGCCATTAATCCAAAGTAGAGGAAGGCTGCCTTTTCGACAAGCTAAGATGCGACCGCCAACTCCATTTTGCTCGTACCGTTGGGTCAAATGTTCTCCATGCATCCTCCCCTCACAAAAAACGGCTGCGTGTTCAGATTCGCGAAGCCCCAATCTTCAATGACCCAAATAGCCATTTGCATGTAGTCCAGACTGGCGTTAACGGGCCAAGCTCAGTTCAGCCAAGTAAATCGCCGTGATTGTTTTGCCTGACTCATCCTTCTCGTGACTCGAATACCAGGAGACGAGGCCCTTGGACGGCGAGAGTTCGACGAAGCCGGGGTAGGAGTTGTCGCCGCCGCTGGGGAGTTCGGCGAACTCGTGGAATTTGTCGCCGATGAGCCAGCCGAGGGAGGTTTTGGGGCCGCGATCCTTGGTTTGGTTGCGACCTCCGACGAGGATGTGATCCCCCCATTTCACGAGCAGCGGGCCGCCGACGAAACGATCCAGCGGGCGGCGGTTCCAGTCGGTGTAGGGCGGTTTGGAGCTGCATAGCATCGAGTTGCCTCCTGCGTTGCGATCCAGGGCCAAAACGCTGCCGTCTTTCTCGAAGAAGAAGGCGGTTTCATTGCCGCCGGTCTCCTGAAAATAGGCGCGGTGGCGGAAGATGATGCCGTCATCGCTTTCGAGCATGATGGACTGGTTGTGGCCGCGCTCGCCCATCACGCTGACAGCAAAATCGGCCTTCCGTCGGCCGCAGAGATACACTTTCCCGTCGTGCGTGGCCGCACGCCAGATGTAGTGGCCGAAGGTGCCCTCCAGCAGCATCGGCTCGCTCCACTTCGTGCCGTCGTCGGAGAACACCGCGAAGCCGAGCATCTTGTTCATGTCATACTGGTCGCGTGGCAGCGTGGTCGTGCCGCTCCACCAGGTGCCGGTGTAAACGAAGAGGCGATCTTTGAAGACGAGGAAGTGAGGATCACGCGTGTCGCGTTCCTTGACCGAGAAACGATGCGCCTGCTCCCACGTCGCGCCTTCATCCGCACTGCGCAGGATGATGACGGATGCCGTGGGATTGACCATGTGTCCATCCGGACAACTGCGGAAGGTCAGATACAGATGATCGCGGAAGCGGCAGAGATCGGTGAAGGCGTTGTGCTCGCCGTTGTGAAAGACGCGGCGGATGTTTGTGACCGTGACCTGCGGCGGTTCCGATGCGTGAAGAGCACCGAAGGTCAGGATGGTTAGGGAAAGGAGCAAGCGCATGACAATTGGGTGAGGTGCATGGCAGACGAATGAGGGCAGGCGAATGAGTGAATTCAGAATTCGTCTGCCCAATTGGTTACTCGATCAACTTCGCTGCCTCCGCTTTCGCCTTTGCGAGCACATCCGCCAGCGCGACCGGCTTGCCGCCCTGGCGCAGGCTTTCATCGGCGGCTTCCATGAAGGTGAATATCTCGATCGTTTCGGCCTCGCTCACGGGCGGGGTGCCGGAGCGGAAGAATTTGCCGATCTGGCGGCAGAGCGCCTCGTAGCTGATGGTTTTGCCGCCCATCTGGTTTCCTTTGCTGCCATAGACCATGGCACCGAACTCCGACTTGCCCTTCACGATGCCGCGATAGGTGCCGACGCGTCCATCTTTCCACACGCCGGTGACTTGATCGGTGATGGGACCTTTGGTTCGCGAGACGGTCTCGCAGCCGGTGCCCATGAGGGCGAATAGCGATTCGATGCCGTGGATGGCGTAGAAAAACAGATCCGGCGTGCCGCTTTGATACGAGCACGGGCCCCACGTCGTCACGCTGAGGATGTCGCCGATCTCAGCGTTGTCTTTGAGCGCGATCAAATCAGGACCGAAGCGCGAGGACGAGCTCGACCAGGTCTTCACGCCATGTTTCTTCGCGAGATCAAAGATCGCAATGGCCTCCGCCAGCGTGCCCGCGACGGGCTTGTCGATATAGACCGGCTTGCCCGCCTTGAAGATCTCCCGCGCCTCCTGCAGGTGAATGCGGCCATCCACGCTCTCCAGCAGCACGACATCGACCTTTTCGAGCAGCTTCGGGATACTATCGACAATCTCCACACCCATGTCGCGAAGCTGCTGCGTAAACTTCTCCTTCCGCGTTGCGCTGGCCGGCATGTCGGTGCCACCGGTGTAGCCCGTGGTGACCTTGATACCCGCCAGCTCGCCCTCCGTCTCGCCTTTGTTGAAGAGCTTCGTGAATGCCGGCACGTGCGACGTGTCGAGGCCGACAATGCCCGCGCGGAGCGGCTTGAGCGTGTCTTGTGAGAATGCCGAACTGACGAGGAGTGCGAGAGCGAGCAGGAGAGTTGGTTTCATGATCGCCTACACCTACGCCGTGAACTCGCGGCGTTGATCAACCCATCAGCCCCTGGATGTCGATCAGGTGGAGCTGCCGCCCGTTGGCGCCGTCCGGGGCGTCGATGCACACCCAGCGCTCATCACGGCTGCTGCGGGGATGGCAGTCCACGCGCCACTCGCCCTTGTATTCCGGCGGCTGGGGGAAGTAGCCGAGGTCGATGCGCGTGTTCGTGGCGATGTGATAGAGATGCGGCGTCTGGATGCGGCGCACGCCTTTGGGATAGGTGTCGTTGAGGATCCATTCGTTGTTCTTCAAATAGGTGAGGTGGCCGCCGCCATCGAGCACACCGTGGCCGATCTCGGCGACGATGCCGCTGTCCTTGTCCTCGAAGAGGAAATCGCCCCACTCCTTGTTGCCGAGCCAGTCCTTGGCTTGCGAGAGAATGTGCGTGGCATCGCGCCAGATGAAGTGGGAGGCGTAGCCGTTCGGGATGACGATGCGCAGATCGCTGCCGTCCATGTTCGCCGTGATGAGGCGCGTGAGGTGGCCGCCCTTTGGCTGCGTCCAGCGATGCAGCATGATGAAGCGTTTCCCGTCCGGACTCACAAGCAGGTGATAGGCGTGATGCTTGGATGTCGGATGGTTTTCCATGACCTCGCCGGTCTTGGAGAGCAGCTCATGGCTGACGATCAGCTTCTCCGCGCCCGTTTCCAGATTCACACGAGTCACGCCGCTGCCTGCGGGAGCCATGTCATCGAAAAAGCGGTCGCGGATGCCCGCGTAGCCGTAGCCGGGGCGGCAGTCGGCCACACGTGAGAAATCGCAACTTACGGCTTCCTTGCCATTCGGAGCCAGAGCGTAGATCGGTGCGGGCAGCGTGTGTTTCTCCATCGTCTTCACGTCGAGGATATGGCTCACATACTTGTCCTTCTCGCGGTCGTTCCAGATCACCTTCGACTCGGTGCCGGGGATCCATTGCAGCATGCAGCCCTGCTGCCAGTTCCACGCGTTTGATTTGCCCAGCGGAATCCATTTGTCGCCATCCTGGATGTCCACCATGCCCACCTCGATCACGTCATCCGCCGTCGGCGATCGGTGCTCAAAGCCCACCTTGTTGCTGAGCACGAAGCGGTTGTCCGGGGAGAACTGGAGCTTGTCATAATACGCGAACCAGTGGAAGCCGGGGCCTTGGGTGATCTTGCGTGTCGGCGGAAACTTCGGTGCGTCCTGGCCGCGAACGGCAAACGGTGCAAGGGCGAGCGTGGAGAGAAAATGGCGGCGGGTGGTCGGCGGATTCATGCGGGAAAAGAACGTATCGGGCGCGAAGATGTGTTCAAACTGCGAGTTCAGCCCGCCGCGTTCGTATTCAGTCGCCATGAAACGCCTTCTTCTGCTCCTCGCGATCTCCCTCGCCCTGCCCGCCATCGCCGAGGACTGGCCGCAGTTCATGTTCAATGCCGCACACTCCGGCAATGCGGCGGAGATCGACCTCGATGTGGAAAAGCTCGGCCTGCAAGGCGCGGTGGCGATGACGGACGGCATCTATTACAATCAACCCGCTCCCAAACTGCTGCCGGCGCACTGGATCGGCAACCGCTGGGGTCAGGATTGGCCGGGACTGGCGGAGGCGGCCGATCCCGACGACCTGTCTCGCAGCCAGACTCCCGACTGGATCGTGACGCCGTCCGAGAAGTGCTATACGGCACCCGGGATCCCGCCCCTGCCAAAGAGCTTCTGGGAGAAGTCCGCTCTCTACCAGTTGCCTCCAGGGTCGAAAAGAAAGAAGAACACGCACGCTTCGGCGTGGCACATCGACATGGACAAAGACGTGCGCAGCCTGATGAGCGTGATCCCGAACTTCTCCTGGTTCAAAACGTCGCACCACGAACTGGGGCATGTCTACTACTACATCGCCTACTCGAATCCGAAAGTGCCGATTGTTCTCCGCGAGGGCGCCAATCGGGCTTTTCACGAGGCGATCGGCGACCTGATCGCCATCGCCGCCGGTCAGCAGGCCTACTTGAAAGGG
>DAORHS010000107.1:0-9902 GCA_035438165.1 Prosthecobacter sp. | reverse complement strand
AACGGCATCACCAGTTCCGACGCCACCCATCTCAGCGACGGCACCATCAGCTACCTGGACATCCAGTTCGACAAGCTCATGGACAACGCAGACGCCTTCACCGGCGTCATGGAGTCGGCCGACAGCGGCATGAGCATGGCGGACGCCGCGTCCAAATTCAACAAGGTCGAAGGCCTCAAGATCGAAGGCAAGAAGGTGGTCCAGGTGGAGCTGAAGTAAGTCCATCGTCGGTCCGAAGATTTAAAACACCATGGCCGGGGCATCACGCCCCGGCCATTTTGCTGGCGCTGACGCACCTCCACTTCTCCACGATCCAGGGCGTTCGCGTTGCGTTTTTTCATTTGCCGCACCGTTGTGAGGCCTGACATTCGGCGCCCATGATCTCCCAGCTCCTCGATTTCGTCCTGCACGTTGACAAACACCTGCAAACCTTCGCGCAGGATCATGGGGCGCTGATCTACGGGCTGCTGTTTGCCATCATCTTCTGCGAGACCGGTCTGGTCATCATGCCCTTTCTGCCGGGGGATTCGCTGCTGTTTGCGGTCGGGGCCCTGTCCGCGCAGGGATTCATGCGCATCGAGTTCATCATTCCACTGCTGATGGGCGCCGCCATCATCGGCGACAACTTGAACTACTGGATCGGGCGCAAGGCCGGCGGCTGGATCGTAAGCCAGCGCTGGTTCAAGCATGACTACCTCGCGAAAACCGAGGCGTTCTTCGTGAAGCACGGCGGGAAGGCGATCATTCTCGCGCGCTTCGTGCCCATCGTGCGCACCTTCGCCCCCTTCACCGCCGGCTTTGGCCGCATGGACTACCGGCGCTTCCTTTGCTACAGCCTCGGCGGCGGCTTGTTCTGGGTGCTGAGCTTCAGCACCGCCGGCTACTTCCTCGGCAGCATTCCGGTGATCAAAAACAACATCAAGCTGGTCTTCCTGCTCATCATCGTCGTCTCCGTGCTGCCCATCGTCTTCGAGGTGCTCAAACACCGAGCGGAGGCGAAACGCGCGAAGGAACGGGGAGACGGGGAAGGTTAGGAGTTAGAGGTTATGGCGTTGTGTGGGCTTCACACGCCCATCCCATAACTCTTAACCCCTCACGCATAACCCATCCCCTCACGGCACCTTCGCCCCCGTGCTCGGATTGATGTAATAGCCCGGATTTCCACCCACGCCGGGCACATAGACCGGCTGCTGCGAGGTGGGCGCGCCCAGGTACGGTTGATTGGGCATGTAGCCGGGGACAGGCGCGCCGGGATACACCGGCATGCCGCCGATGGTCTGATAACTTTGCACGCCACCGGAAGATTGAATGACGCCGGTCGTGCTGCGGCTGCCAAAGGGACCGCTCACATTTTGCTGATACATGAACTGGTTGCCCTGCGGCATGTACGTCGGCCCCGAGCCGGGCGCGTAACCTCCACGCGGCGTTGGAGCGCTGCGGCTGGCCGTGGTCGTGGCTGTGGAACTCCCGGATGCAGGTGATCGGTTGGAGGAAGGGTAATAGAAGCTCGAACTGTCTGTCGGTGTCGGCGTTTCACAGGAGACCAGGCAGAACGCCATCAGGGCGGGCACACAGAATCGTGTTTTCATGCCCGCATGGTATCACGAACCCTCCATCGGGTGGTGGAAAACTTTGCCACCACCGGCAAACGCGGCACAATGCGGTTCATGCAGACCGTCGTCGTTCAGCATCCTCTGGCTCAGTGTCATCTTGCGGCCATTCGCGCGAGCGATACTCCTTCGCATGAGTTTCGGCGGCATTTAAACCATCTCGCCCGCATCCTGTTTTTGGAAGCCACCCGCGAGCTGCCAGTGCAAGAAATCAGCCTCCAGACCCCGCTCGCCCAGACCCATGGGACCCAGCTCGCACGGCCCCTCGTCTGCGTCCCCATCCTGCGTGCGGGCCTCGGGCTGCTCGACGGCATCCTGCCGCTCGTGCCGGAGGCCACCGTCGCCCATGTCGGCATCAAACGGAACGAAGAAACCGCCCTGCCGCAGGCCTACTACGCCAATCTGCCGTCAAACCTCGCCGCTGCGGATGTGTTCCTGCTGGATCCCATGCTGGCCACCGGCGGCAGCGCCTGCGAAGCCGCACGTCAGCTCAAAGAAGCCGGAGCCCTGCGCATCACCCTGATCTGCGTCGTCAGTTGCCCCGAAGGGCTCGCCGCCATGGAGCGTGCGCACCCGGATGTGCCCGTCATCACCGCCGCCATCGATGACGGCCTCAACGACAAATGCTACATCGTCCCCGGTCTCGGCGATGCAGGTGATCGTTATTTCGGGACATAAAGTTTGTCTTCAAGTCCGCACGATCCGCCCTGCTGTCGGCGTTTTAATTTTTCCCCATGCCCATCACTCTGCCACCTCTGACACGCCGCGACTGGTTGAAGCACGGCACCGCCGCCGCCATCGGTTCATTCGCCACCCAGCTCCCGGCTCTGGAGATTCCAGAACAGATCTGGGTGCTGTTTTCTGACACCCACATCGCCGAGGACGAGTCGCTCGTCGCGCGCGGGGCCTGCATGGCGGAAAATCTGCGCCGCTGTGCCAACCAGGTGCTCAAGATCGGCCAGAAGCCCTTCGGCCTCATCGTGAACGGCGACTGCGCCTATCTCGAAGGCATCAGCGAGGACTACGTCACCTTTCTGCGCTGCATGCAGCCGCTGCGCGAGCAGTCGATCCAGATTCACTGCACGCTCGGCAACCACGACCATCGCACCAACTTCCTCAACGCCGTCATCGGTCCGCCCCCGCCAAACGCCGAACGCCCCATGAACGTGCCGGACAAGCACGTCGCCACCGTCACCAGCGCCCAGGTGAACTGGATCCTGCTCGACTCGCTCGACCTCGTGAACAAAACCCCCGGCATGCTCGGGGAGGCCCAGCTCGTGTGGATCGAGCGCGAGCTGCGCAACTCACCCGACAAGCCCACCTTCATCGTCGCGCATCACAATCCGATGCAGGACAGCATGAATGAAAAAGGCAAAGGAAGCTGCCTGCAGGACAGCGATGCTTTGTTCGATCTCCTCGCCTCCTATCCGAAGGTGCAGGGCTTCATCTATGGCCACACGCACACCTGGTTGAAATCGAAGCACGAGAAAACCGGCCTGCCGCTCATCAATCTGCCGCCCATCGCCTACACCTTCGATCCGAAACGGCCCAACGGCTGGGTCATCGTGCGCATCAACTCAGACCGTGCCGAATTCGAACTGCGCGCGCTCAACCCCGCGCACGACGAACACGGGCAGAAGCACGTCATCAAGTTCGCTTAAGCCGGCAAGGAAATGAAAACGCCGGACATTCTTGTCCGGCGTAGTTTTTCACTCGTCCACTCCGGCGGCGTCCAGGGTGCGCATCATGGCGTCCAGGAACTCCTGCGCCGCGTCGATCGGAAGAATGATCGTGTCACGGCGGCCACGCACGTCCTCGGTGATCTTGATGAACTTGCCGCGATCGTTCTCCTTGAGGTCGAGGAAGAAAATCTTCCGATCCGTGACAATCTTCTCGGAATGCAGCGGCGGATTGGGCGGACGCCGTTCGTCTTCAAATTCTGTGTTCCTCATGCCGATAACCTCCACTGACTGACGATTCGCTGTGCTTTTGTTCGGGGTGAATTCGAGGCCGATTCTAGGAGCACTGCCTCTATTGTCAATGCTTCTCACCGGCATATCAGCACCGGCCGGCGCACCCAGGGCTGCCACAGGACCGGTTCTCTCCCCGATCACCGGATCATTCACTCGATCCGCCTCCCGCCAGTGATGCAGACACCGTCCTAACAGCAGGTGGTGAAGCCGAAGGGATCGTGTAAATGCTTTGAAGATGAACTGCAAAATTGTAATCGCTTCATCTCAGGTCAGTTGCTTAAATCACGCCCAATTCAGCCTGCCCTCCCGAAGTGCTCGAACTCTTCCAAGCCGCGATCTCGCCTCATCAACTCCTGCTCTCGCTCCTTCTGGCGCTGGTCGTTGTTTACTGGCTCCTCGTCGTGCTCGGAGCTCTCGATTTCGAGGCCGATCTTCCCGATGATCTGGGTGTTGATGCGGATGCTGGAGCCGACACCTCTCATGGTCACGCACCCGCGCTCAGCACCGGTGGAGCCTGGCTCTCCGCAGGACGGTTTCTCGGATTCTCGCAGGTGCCGATCGTGGTCTGGCTCAGTTTCATGATCCTCTTTCTCTGGTTTGGCTCGCTGGTGCTGAACAAGTGGTACAATCCGACCGGCAGCCCTGGTCAGGCCGCGTTGTTGTTTCTGCCCGACCTTCTCGGCAGCCTCATCCTGACCAAGCTCGCCACGATTCCCGTCAGCAAGCTCTTCAAAGCCATGGGCGATGCCGACTCCGAAGCCGAAGGCGTCATCGGGCGCACAGGCACCGTCACCTCCACCGAGGCTGACGAATCCTACGGCCAGCTTGAAATCCCCACCGCCAGCGTCCCGCTGTTGATCAATGTTCGCACCCAACCCGGTGCCGCCGCTTTGAAACGCGGCGACCCGGCCAAAGTTGTTTCCGCAGGTCCGGACAACGCTTTCTACTTCATCGACTCCATCCCGCCCACTGAACCCCAGACTTCTCAACCAGCACTCCCATGACCACACCCCTACCCCTCGCACTCCTGCTCGAAGGCAGCCTCCTTGTCGGAGCCATCATCGTCGGCATCTTCATCGGCGTTCTCATCCTGTTCTCGCGCTTCTTCCGCAAGGTCACGCAGGGTCAGGCGATCGTTCGCAACGGCATCGGCGGCACGAAGGTGTCCTTTAATGGCATGATCGTCATCCCGGTGGCGCACCAGGCCGAGTACATGGACATCTCTGTGAAGCGCATCGAAATCGAGCGCAAAGCCAATGAGGGCCTGATCTGCCAGGATAATCTCCGCGCCGACATCAAGGTCGCGTTCTTCGTGCGCGTGAACAAAACGCCGGAGGACGTGCTCCGCGTGGCTCAGAGCATCGGTTGCGCTCGTGCCTCGGCCGTTGAAACGATTCGCACCTTGTTTGACGCCAAGTTCTCCGAAGCGCTGAAGACCGTGGGCAAGCGTTTTGACTTCGTGCAGCTCTACAACGAGCGCGACACCTTCAAGAGCGGCATTTTGAAGGTTATCGGCACTGATTTGAACGGCTTCACCCTCGACGACTGCGCCATCGACTTCCTGGAGCAGACGCAGCTCGAAAACCTCGATCCCGACAACATTCTCGACGCCGAAGGCATCAAAAAAATCACCGAACTCACCGCCGCGCAGGCCAAGCTCTCCAACAACATCCAGCGCGACAAGGAAAAGGTCATCAAGCAGCAGGACGTGCAAGCGCGTGAGGCCATTCTCGAACTGGAACGCCAGCTCGCCGAAACGGAGGCCAAACAGAAGCGCGACGTCGAAAGCGTGAAGGCCCGCGAAGAAGCGGAAACGATGAAGGTGCAGTCCGAGGAACGCCTCAAGTCCGAGCGCGCCAGGATTTCCGCGGACGAAGAGATCGCCGTCGCCACCGAGAACAAGGACCGCCAGGTGCTCGTCGCCCAGCGCAACAAGGAGCGCACGGATGCGGTCGAAATCGAGCGCGTCACACGTGATCGCGATCTCGAAATCATCGACCGCCAGCGCGTCACCACGCTCAAGGACATCGAGAAGGAGAAGGCCGTCGAAATCGAGAAGAAGAACATCCAGGAGGTCATCAAGGACCGCGTGGCGCTCGAAAAGACCGTCGTCATCGAACAGCAGAAGATGAAGGACGCCGAGGCCTTCGCCACCGCCGACCGCGAGAAGCAGGTCGCCCTCACCAACGCCGAGAAAGCCGCCCAGGAGCAGCTCATTCAGAAGATCAAGGAAGCCGAGGCCGCAAAGGAGGCCGCGCGCCTCTCCGCCGAGCAGGACGCCTTCACCGCCATCAAGGCCGCCGAAGCCGCCAAGCAATCGGCGGAATTGCACGCGCAGGAAATCCTCACGCTGGCCGAAGCGAAGCAGGAAGCTGCGGCGAAAGAAGCAAGTGCCGAGAAATCCCTCGCCGAAGGCAAAACCGCCACCTCTGCCGCCATCGGGCTCGGTGAAGCGCAGGTTCTTCTCGCCAAAGCCGAGGCCTCGCAGAAACAGGGCACGGTCGATGCCGAAGTCACGCAGCTCAAACTCGCTGCGGAAGCCGATGGCATCACGAAGAAGGCCCAGGCCATGAAGCTGCTCGAAGATGCGGGCCGCGAGCACGAAGAATTCAAGCTCACGCTCGACAAGGAGAAGTCCGTCGAACTCGCCCAGATCAACATCCAGAAGGACATCGCCGCTGCCCAAGCCGGCGTGCTTGGCGAGGCCATGAAGTCCGCCAAAATCGAAATCGTCGGCGGCGAAGTCCAGTTCTTCGACAAGATCACCAACGCCATCGGCAACGCCCGCGCCATCGACCGCATGGTCGAAGGCAGCCGCACGCTGACGGATGTGAAGGAAACCTTCTTCAACGGCGATCCCGACTACTTCAAAGCCCAGTTGAAGACCGTCGTCGATCAATTCGGCCTCACCGCCGAAGACACGAAGAACCTTACCCTCAGCGCCCTCTTCGCCAAGCTCATCGGCCTCAATCCCGACTCCACCACGCTGAACAAGCTCACCGGCATGATCGGCGCGGCAAGCCGCTTTGGATTGACCGAGCAGACCGTGGCCGGATTGCTCGCTGCGAAGGCGAAGAAATAATATGGAGCGCCGACGACTCGTCGGCCGTGCAGAACTCTAAGCCGACGATTCGTCGGCACTCCATATGGCTGAAGCAACTCCATCACCCCCATCACCCCAGCTCGAAGCCGGCGCTTACGAAGTCATTCGGCAGCGGCTCTCGAAACATGGCGCGGAGCTTCAGCGTCGGCTCGATCTCCTCAACGCGGATCGCAAGGCCGAGTTCGGCGGCATTGAGACGGCGTTGCTCGCCACGACGCGGCTGACGACGGACAACAACTGCGTGCCGCGCGATCTGGCCGCCATCGGGCCGACTCGTTTTCTCTTCGGCTACAACGTCCACCTCGGGCTGCGGTCCACGATGAAGATCGAGGACGTCTTCGTGGTGTATGACTACCAGGACGGCGATCACAGCTTCCACACGAACAAGGACAACATCCTCGGCGACGCGCAGTTCGCGGAGGACTTCGCCTACCTCTACAACTACTACAAGCACGCCTCCTTCCTGAAGTTCCACCGCATCGGCCCGCATCTCTACATGGGCTTTCAGGTCGGACAGCGAGCCACAGAGGTCAAAACCTTCAAATGGCTCGTCGATGACGACAAAGGCACGCTGCGCTACCTCGGCAATCGCAGCGACCACGAATTCGTCTTCCCCGCGCCGCAGGAGTTCGAATGGAAGCGGGCCACGCGGGACATGTACATCCACGGCACGCATCCGCACATCAGCATCGAGGATCGCGTCTTCGTCGAGACCCTCGGCGGCGACCTCACGGTCAAGGTCGAGAACAACACCGACAGCGGTCGCGGCATCTTCAGCGAGCCCGTTGATAACAAGGACCAGACGCTCGACGACGCGGAGGTTCACTACGCCATCGTCGGCAATCTCATCCTGCTCAAAGTCCTGCCGTATCAGGAGAAGACATGGCGGCATCTCGTCTTCAACGAGCGCACGCGTCAGGCGCATCGCATCGACAGCATCGCCGAAAGCTGCGTGCTGCTGCCGGACGACCACGGCATCTTGTTTCCTCACGGTTATGTGCTGCAAACCGGTGAAGTGCGCCGTTTCGACACCGGACTGCCGCCGATGCGATTCGAAAAGCGCGTTCCTGCCGCAAACGGCGAGGACACGCTGTTTGTCTTCTCGCATCTCGAAAGCGGCAGCTACCTGCTGCTCAGCTACAATCTCATCACGCAGACCGTCGCCACGCCGCAGCCCTGCCACGGCTTCAGCCTGTTCCCCAGCGGCGAACTCGTGCTCTTCGATGGCGATTCCGAGCCGCGTAAACACCACGTCGTCCAGGTCTGGCGCACGCCGTTCATCTCGGCGGACATCAGCGAGGCCAAAGCCGCGCAGACCTTCCTGAGCAAGATCGGCAATGCGGAAATCGTCCGTGCCATGGCCGAGTGCAACGGCGTGCTCACGCTGCTGGCCAAAGACGACTCCTTCTCCGGCCTCTATGTCGAGCTCGCCCGCTCCTGCGGCGACATCGCCGACAGCTACTTCTGGGTGGGCCGCGACGAGACGCACGATCTCAAGAGCGCACTCGTCGAAATCAAGACGACCGCCGAAGCCGCGCTTGGCGAGTTCGAGAAAGTGAGCCGCATGCGCAAGACGGCCGCCGATCAGACTTCGGCGCTGCAAACGAAGTCGCAGAAAGCCCTCAACGCCGCCGCAAACACCGATCCGAGCGACATCCTCGGCTTTGTCGAGCTGATCACCGCCCTGCGCGAGTTGCGCGGCCAGATCATCGCCCTGCGCGACGTGCGCTACACGGACGCCGCCGAGATCGATGCGATGGACAAGTCCGTGGCCGAAGGCGCGGACAAGCTCAGCGCCAAGTGCGTGACCTTCCTGCTCAAACCGGAGGCGCTTGATCCGTATCGCAAACAAATCACCGAGCAGCAGGCCCGCGTGCCATCTTTGGCGAAGGTCACGGAGGCCCAGGAAGTCGAGGACGCGCTCGCCAAATCGAGCAGCGAGCTGGAAATGCTCACCGCCATCGTCAGCGGCCTCAAAATCGAAGACGCCACCGAAACGACGCGCATCATCGAGGGCATCTCCACGCTCTTCGCGCAGCTCAATCAGGTGCGCAGCGTGCTGCGCAACCGCCGCAACGAACTCGCGAAATCCGAAGGCGCGGCGCAGTTCCAGGCGCAGCTCAGCTTGCTCAGCCAAAGCGTGCTGAACTACCTCGAAGTCGCCACCACGCCGGAAAAGTGCGACGAATCGCTCACGCGCGTGCTCGTGCAGATCGAGGAAATGGAGACGCGCTTCTCCGACTTCGACGACTACGCCGCCGAGCTCATCCAGAAGCGCGAAGAAGTGCAGGCGGCCTTCGAATCACGCCGCCAGAGCCTCAGCGACGCGTTGAACCGCCGCATCGGCAGCCTGGGCAATTCCGCCGAGCGCATTCTCAGCAGCATCCGCAATCGTCTCGCCAACTTCGCGAAGCCGGAGGAAGTCCACGCCTGGCTCGCCGCCGACGCCATGGTCGCGAAGCTGCGCGATCTCATCGACGAACTGCGCAAACTCGGCGGCAGCGTCCGCGCTGACGAACTGCAAACCCAGCTCAAAACCGTCCAGCAGGACTCGCTGAAGCAGATCCGCGACAAATCGGAGATCTTCGTCGGTGGCGGCGATCTCATCCAGTTCGGCAAGCATCAGTTCAGTGTGAACAAGCAGGCGCTGGAGCTCACGCTGCTTCCGCGTGACGGCGCTCTCGCCTATCACCTCACCGGCACGCGCTTTTTCGAAAAGGTCGAAAACGCCGAGCTCGAATCGCAGCGCTCGGTTTGGGATCAAGCCGTCGTCTCGGAGAACGAGCAGGTCTATCGCGCCGAATACCTCGCCTGGCAGATGCTGAAGTCCGGCACGAGCGGCGACGTGGCCACCTTCATGGCGCAGCGCTATCACGAAGGCTACACCAAGGGCGTTCACGATCACGATGCCTCGTTGATCCTCACGCCGCTGCGCGAGATGGAGAAGGCGCTCGGCCTGCTGCGCCATTCACCCGCCGCACGCGGCTATGCGCGGCTGTTTTGGCATGCGTGGGCCGAGGATGACGCCAAAAAGGCTCTCGCTGCGAGAATGCAGTCGAAAGGCCGCATGCGCGACCTTCTTGGTGTTTCGAATGCTGAAATCGATCACGAACTGGTGAAGCGTGTCATGGAGTGGCGACGAGTCGTCGCCGAGAACGGCCATGGCGACGAGTCGTCGCCACTCCAAATCGTTCGTTGCCTTCTCGACGAATTGCA
>DAORHS010000106.1:0-9920 GCA_035438165.1 Prosthecobacter sp. | reverse complement strand
GTCGCGCGGTTCTGCTCGGATGTCTTGTGTTTCTCTATGTGGGCAACGTCTTCGGCGGCTTCTCCCTCTTCTGGGTGTTCCTCGGTGTCTCACTCAACCGTCTGAGCATGACCATCATCAGGCCGCGGCCCGCGATCCAGCCGGATCAATATGCAGCGCCGTGGGGCGTGCAGCATTCGGCCCTCGGATGACCCATTCCATCAACCACACACCTCAAACCCTCATGAAAATCGCCTACGCCATGATCAACTGCAACCGCCGCGACGGCAGCGCGCGTGCAGTCAACGAAGTCGCCGAGCGGCTTGCCAAAAAACACGAAGTGCATCTCTACGCGCGCAAAGCGGAGGACCTCGACCTCTCGCGCATCGCCTGGCACCGCGTGCCGGGGGTGAACTGGGCGGAGGTGATCGACTTCGGCAGCTACTACCTCGAAGTGAACCACCTTGTGCGCCCGGGCCAGTTTGAAATCGTCCACACGATCGGCTGCAACACCCAGCGCGGCAACGTGATCACCATTCAGAACATTCAGCCCGCGAAGAAGCAGATTCTCGACCGTCTGGGAAGCGCCGAGAAAGTCTCCCCGGCACGCCGCCTCACACGCTGGCTGTATTTAAACGCCACCTGCGCGGCGGAGAAGCGTCTTTATCAACACAAGCCGGGTCGCAGGGCACCGATGTTCCTTCCCGTCTCACAAGGAGTCGCCGCCGAACTGACCAAGCATTACGACATTGGACCGGCGCAGGTCCGCATCGTCCCCAACGCGGCCGACACCACGCGCTTCAAGCCGATCAGCGCCGAAGCACGCAAGACATGGCGTGAGAAAAACAACGTGCCGCAGGATCAGCTCACGGCGATCTTCGCGGGGGGTGAGTGGGCGCGCAAAGGGCTGGACTTTGCCATCCAGGCCATGGGCCTGCTCAAAGATGTGCCGTTGACGCTGTTTGTGGCCGGTGATGATCCGGACCGCACGCGTTTCATGAACATGGCACGCGAGGAGGGAGCGGCTGAGCGGGTGATCTTCGGCGGCTTTCGAAACGACATGCCGCAGGCGCTTGCCTCGGCGGACCTGTTCTTGTTCCCGAGCTGGTATGAAGCCTTCAGCCTCGCGACCATCGAAGCTGCGGCCTGCGGTCTTCCGGTGATCGCCACACGCATCAACGGCACGGAGGATTTCATCTCCCCGGGAGAAAACGGCGACTTCGTCACTCACGACGCCGCCAACGTGGCCGCTGTGCTGCGCCGGCTCTGCGAGCAGCCGCATCACCTGAAGGTCATGGGCGCCAACGCCCGTGAACGCGTGGAGATGAACTACACCTGGGACCGCATCGCGCAGATGACGGAGGACGCCTACCTCGCCCATCTCAGCAACTCCAACTGATCCGAACGCCATGCACATTCTCATCGTCAGCCACTCCAGCGCCACGGCGCTCAATCAGGAAATCTACGCCCGCATCCAGCGTGAAACGGGCTGGAGGATCACCCTCGTGGTGCCGGACCGCTGGCATGACGAATTCGGCAACGCGCTGCGTCAGCCGCCCTGCGAAGGATTGGAGAACTCGGTGATCCGCTGTGCGGTGTGGAAGAACGGCAGCATCATCTTCCACGTCTATCGCATGCGCTGGCAGCGCTTCCTGCGCGAGCTGAAGCCGGATGTGATCTACATGAACCACGAGCCGTATGCGCTGGCCACGGCACAGGTCTGCCACGCGAACAACCGCTCCATCCGCGTGCCGTTTGGCTTCTACTCCTGCCAGAACATCAATAAAAAGTACCCAGTCCCCTTCTCCTGGCTGGAGACGATGGTGTATCGCTCATCGAGCTTCGCGTTTCCGATCACCGACCGTGTGGCGGATGTGTTGAAAGCAAAAGGCTTCCGGGGCAAACAGACCGTCTGCGCGCTGCCGCTGGATCCTGAACGCTATCATCCGCGCCTGCGGGCAAATCCGCCGGAACGCTTTCCCCAGACCACGAGCCCGGTAATCGGCTACGTCGGCCGTCTGGTGGAGCCGAAAGGACTGCGCACACTCGCGACGGCGCTCGGCATGATCCGCGATCTCGACTGGCGCATGGTGCTCGTCGGCACGGGGGATTTCCAGCCGGAGTTTGAACGTCTTCTCACCGAACAGGGCGTGCGCGACCGCATTTTCTTCGCCGGTTATGTGCCGCATGACGAAACGCCGCGCTGGCTGGCCTCCATGGACATGCTGGTGCTGCCTTCTGAAACGCAGCCGAACTGGGAGGAGCAGTTTGGCCGCGTGATCCCCGAAGCGATGGCCTGCGGAGCCGCCGTGGTCGGTTCCGATTCGGGTGAGATCCCGCATCTCATTCGCCAGAGCGAGGGCGGCCTCATTTTCACCCAGCGGCAGCCGGATGAAATGGCGGTGATCCTGCGCCAGCTCGTCACCAGCCCGAAACTGCGCCGCCAGCTCGCGGAGAACGGCCGCCACTGGGTGGAGCGCGACATTTCGATCCCTGCGGTGGCGGGAAAGATGATCGAAGCCTTTTCAGACGCCTTCTCCCACAAGGAGCGCCATTGCGCCGAAGAACGTCAGCCGCTCAAACCAAGCCATGTGTTTGCACAGTCCTGAACTGCTTTGGAAGTGCAGCCGAAGGCTGTACCAGAACGGCTGGAAGCTCCCGGCACGCGCCGTGAAGATGCTGAACTTCGCCCTTCACAAGTGCCTGCTGCCTGCCGAGGCGGAGGTGGGCGAAGGCGTGGTCCTGGAACACTATGCGCTGGGGGTCGTGATGCACCCGCAGGTGCGCATCGGCAACCGCTGCCGCATTTATCATCATGTCACCCTCGCAGCCGAGACGTGGATCGGCTCGCCGCATTTCATCACGCTCGAAGACGATGTGACGATCGGCGCGCACAGCATCGTGGTCGCACGTCCGAACACACCGCTGACAATCGGCCGCCACTCGGTGCTCGGCGCCGGATCGGTGCTGACCAAGGACATCCCGCCCTTTGAAATCTGGGCCGGCAATCCGGCACGCAAAATCAACGACGTTCCGAAACTGACATGATCGCCCAACTCGGCATGCACCTGAAAGCCTCCACCGGAGGCGTGGACCGCTACTTCAACGCGCTCAACAGCACGCTGGCCCGGCAGGGAGTACAAACGACCGCCTATGGCTTTGGCGAAGCCGAAGATGGTGCGAGCCTGGGGCCGGTGAACAAGCCTCTCATGCAGCGCTGGAGAGCGGTGCGCCGCGAGGTGGTGCCCCAACGCGGCAAAATTCTGGCGACGCATTTTGCGCTCTATGCATTGCCCGCGGTGCTCGGCAGACGCTGGGACGGGCATGTGGTGCACTTCCACGGGCCATGGGCCAGTGAATCCAAACGCGAAGGTGGCAGGCTGCACGCAGTGCTGTGCAAACGCTTCATGGAAAAGACCGTGTATCGAAGCGCCGGCCGCTTTGTGGTGCTTTCAAAGGCATTTCGCAATCAGCTCTGCGAGGGTTACGGCATTCATGAGAGCCGCGTGCATGTGATCCCTGGTGGCGTGGAGACCGATAAATTTCATCCGGTCGATGTGGTGGAGGCAAGGCAGCGGCTCGTCTGGCCACAGAAGCAAAAGATCATCGTCTGCGTGCGACGGCTGGCCCGGCGGATGGGATTGGAGACGCTGATCGAGGCCTTTGGCAGGGCCACCCTTCATCATCCGGATGTGAAACTCATGATTGGCGGCCAGGGACCGCTGCGCGAGGAGCTGGAGCAGCAGGTTTTGAGAGCAGGCCTGTCCAGGAACGTGGAGTTCATGGGCTTCATCCCGGAAAGCACGCTGCCCGCTGTTTACGCTGCGGCAGATCTTTCCATCGTGCCCAGTTCGGCGCTGGAAGGCTTCGGACTGATCTCTCTCGAATCACTCGCCTGCGGTACTCCGGTGCTGGTGACTCCGGTCGGAGGGCTGCCGGACACGGTGAACGGCCTCGGCGAGGATCTGGTTTTGAAGGGCACCAGCACGGACCACATCGCTGACGGACTGCGCGGCTGGCTGGATGGAACATTGCGCCTGCCTTCACGTGAAGCCTGCCGCGAGCACGTGATGAAGAGCTTCACCTGGGACCGCATCGCCAAACAGGTTTGCGAAGTGTACCGCGAAGCCGGGTGGCAGTCCAAATCATCATGAAAAAGAACGCACGCATCACGCTGATGGTCTTGCTCGCCGCAGGACTCTGGCTGGCCCTGAAGCCAACCGTCGGGAACCGCCGCCTCACCTTCCTTCCGGTGCGGTGGTCAGAATACGTCGATTGCATGGACTTCGGGTTCAATCTGGGCGCCTTCGCCATTCTGGGGGCCACCGCCTGGCTGGCGTTTGGGGCCTGGGAAAAAGCCTTGAGCCGCGTGTGCGTGACGGCCGGCATCATCACGCTGCTGAACGTGATGCTGGAACTGCTGCAGTCTTCGATTCCGGGAAGAGCGGTGGACATGGCCGACGTGTGGGCGGGCCTGCTGGGCTGCGTGTCGGGGATCGCGGGAGGAATGATGATGCAACTGATGACGAACGGCAGAAGATCCGGTGGTGGAATGTCCCAGGTTCTGTTTCTGGACCAAACAGGACGCCTTGGGGGTGCGGAGCTGATGCTGCTCGACATTGCCGCCGAACGCGCGGCGAACAGCGAAGTCATCCTGTTTCAAGACGGCGAGTTTCGAACCGCACTGGAGGCCGCCGGCGTCAAAACACGAGTGTTCCGGCTCGGTGATGAAGCTTCAGCGGTGGACAAGCAGGCGGGACTGTTCCGCGTGCTGCGTTCGATCCCGGGGATCATCCGGCTCATGCTGAAGACTGCGCAGACGTCCCGGTCATTTGATGTGGTGTACGCCAACACTGCCAAGGCCCTGATCATCGGTGGTCCGGCGGCACGACTGGCGGGACGCCCGCTCATTTTTCATCTGCATGACATCATCGCGGACGGTCACTTCAGCGCACTCAACCAGCGTGCGCTCATTTTCTGCGCGAACCAGTTTGCCGACAGTGTGATCGCCAATTCGGAGGCCACGAAGGCCGCGTTCATCGCCTGCGGTGGTCGAGCGGAGCTCTGCGTGGTGATTCCCAACGGCTTCCGCCTTTCTGAGGAACGCACGCAGGCGGACGATCTGAAGGAACTGCGTTTCACTCTCGGCATTCCGTCCGGTGCGTGGATCGTCCTGATGGCCGGCCGGCTGGCGCACTGGAAAGGACAGCATGTGCTGCTGGAGGCGCTGAAAGCCGTGCCATCCGCTCACGCCGTGCTGTTGGGAGACGCGCTGTTCACCGACGAAGATCGTGAGTATGCGAGCCGTCTGCAGTCGCAGGCGAATGAACCGGAACTCGCGGGTCGTATTCACTTTGCAGGGTTTCAGTCTGAAACGACGGCGTATTTCGACCTGGCAGATGTGGTGGTGCATGCCTCCGTGTTTCCCGAACCTTTTGGCCGCGTCATTGTGGAAGGCATGCTCGCCTGCAAACCGGTGATCGCATCACGGGCGGGCGGGGCGGCGGAGATCGTTGCGCATGAGCACACGGGCCTGCTGGTCGATCCGGGCAACGCGAACGAACTGGCGGGCGCTTTGACGCGCCTGCGGAGCGATTCTGCGTTTGCCGCCGAGCTGGCCCTGAACGCGCAACAAGCCGCGCATGACACCTACGCGCTCAGCGCCGTGCAGCGCAAAATCGAAACCGTCATCCGCCAGACCACGCACTGTGAAACCGGTCTGACGCCGGAGGCGGAGGTAAATTCGCCGGCAGGCCAGGCCGCATGAACTTTTCCCGAACCCGTTCCACCCCCAGCGCCATGTTCAGCATCAAATCCAAGCGCCGTATCGCCATCGTCCACGACTGGCTTCCCGTCTATGGAGGAGCGGAAAGAGTCCTTGAGCAGATGCTTCTGGTTTACCCCGAGGCCGACGTGTTCAGCCTCATCGACGCCCTCGATGAAAAGAACCGTGCGTTTCTGAAAGGAAGGCCGGTGAAAACCTCCTTCGTGCAGAGACTGCCCGGCGGCAAAAAATACTACCGTCATTGCTTCCCGTTGATGCCGCTCGCGATCGAGCAGTTTGATTTCAGCGGCTATGACATGGTGATCTCCAGCAGCTATGCGTTTGCCAAAGGCGTCATCACCGGGCCGCGCCAGCTTCATCTCTGCTACTGCCACTCCCCCATCCGCTACGCCTGGGATCTGCAGACGCAGTATCTGAAGGAGTCGAAGCTGGACCGCGGCATGAAGTCGTGGCTGGTGCGCTGGCTGCTGCACATGATCCGCGTGTGGGACAACCGCACCTCCGCCGGCGTGGACGCATTCATGGCGAACTCACGCTTCATCGCACGCCGCATCGAAAAGGTGTACCGCCGTGATGCGGCGGTCGTGTACCCGCCGGTCAATGTGGAGCGCTTTGAGACCTGTCACGACAAGGAGGACTTTTATGTCACGGCGTCGCGTTTGGTTCCCTACAAGCGCATCGATCTGATTGTGGAGGCGTTCAACGGCATGCCGGACCGCCAGCTCGTGGTGATCGGTGACGGCCCCGAGCTGCCGCGCCTCAGGCGCATGGCAGGTCCGAACGTGCAGGTGATGGGCTGGCAGCCGAACGAGGTGCTGAAGGACCACCTGCAGCGTGCACGTGGTTTCGTCTTCGGTGGCGAGGAAGACTTCGGCATCATCCTTCTCGAAGCGCAGGCCTGCGGCACACCCGTGATCGCCTACGGGCGCGGCGGTGCGCTTGAAACAGTCGTCGAGAACGAAACAGGACTGTTTTTCGGCGAGCAGAACGTCGAGTCGCTGCAAAGCGCCGTCGCCGAGTTTGAAACACTTGCATGGGATGCACTGGCCTGCCGCCACAATGCGGAGCGGTTCAGCGCACGCACCTTCCGTGAAAATTTTCAGCACTTTGTCGAAGAGGAATGGAGCCGGTTTGCCGCAGAGTCATCGGGCGCGAAGACGCGTTCGGTCGAAGGCAGAATGGGACGGCGGCAGGACATGCCGCAGGAGGAGATGATCGACGAGCTGGCCCCGGGATTGGGGATGGAGCAAATACTGCCATCCTGAACGGATTGAGGGCACACCACAGGGACTGACAAGGCCCCTGTTACGCACGACCGCAAACGGCCAACAAGGGACAACCATGCCTACGCATCTGGGGCCATGGCTAAGTATTCCCTTAACGCGATTTAAGCCTCCCAAGAGCGTCGAGGATCCATAATTAGCCTTACATTCCATGATGATTCTGAAAAATAGACATTCCATGGCGGATCAGAAGTTAAGTGCCGCTCCAGACAGCCTTTGGAAGCATGTGCGTCCAATCATCTGCCGGCTGCTGCCTCTGCTGCTCGCTGCGCAGGTTCATGCGCAGGTGATCACTCCGGTTTCTGCCAAGTTCGCGTCCACCAAGGGCACGGTCATGGTCTCCACCTCCAACGGCGGCGAAAAGCCGGCGCAAAAAGGTGACAGCATTCGCTCAGGAACCGTGATTTCATGCGGCCTCGAATCTGGCGCCTTGCTGAAGCTGCTGCCGACGCTCCGCGTGGTCATCTATCCAGAATCCAAAGTGCGCTATGATGGCGGCGGCGTTGCATCCGGTGGAGGCGGAGCGGTGAATTGCAGCATCCTTTCTGGAAAAGCCCTGTTTCACATCGACCCGCTCAGCCAGGGAGGCAATGAGCGTTCGGATGCCCCGCGCATCAAGGTGACCGTGGTCACTGAAGAAGGCACGATCGTAAACAGCCTGGGCAAAAGCAAACAGGCTGATGGGGCGAAGCCTGGCGAGAAGCCAAACACCGCAGCCACATGGACGGTGCAGCACGAGGAGGGCCGAACCGTGGTGGCCGTGGGCGAGGGCGCCAGCAACGTCAGCATCGGCAAAGGCACGGCGGCGGCGAATGGTGACATCGGCGGTCAAATCGAAGTGCCGCAAGGCTCGGTCATCTGGCTGTTCAATCGCGGCGGCAAAATCGAGGCCGAACTCGTGGACACCATCACCGGCAAAGTCACCAACCTCACCGGAGGCCCGTCCCATGGCGGCGACTTGGTGGAGCAGTCCAAGAAGCAACTGGTCACGCCCTCGTCCGGTGGAACGACCTCAACCGTGGACACCACCACGCCGCAATCCACTTCCACGCCGACCGGCAGTCCATCGAACCCCGATTTGTCCACCCCTCGCGGGACGCTTCCGGTCATCTCCCCCGACACCCCCTAAAAAACGCCCAAGATGAACCTCCCTCTGAAAACAGCTCTCCTCCACGTGTGGTGCGTGATTTCGCTGACAGCGATCTCGCACGGCCAGGACACGCTGCGTGATGCGGCGGCCGGCACGAAGGCCTCGCTCGCCTCACCCGCCACTTCGACCGTCACCAATCCGGAAGACCAGGAGGATCTCTTCCTGGAGGAGTTCATGAACTATGAAATCCAGCGTCAGAAGAACTGGAAGCTGCGTCTGTTTGCCGCCGGCTCCTGGCGCTATGATTCCAACGTCTTTCTGCGGAACACCAACATTCAGAGTGACGTGATGTGGAGCGCACGTCCCGGCTTCCAGTATTCCTATGGCGACGAGGCGGCGAAGCTGCAACTGCTGGCGGACTACTCCGCACAGTTCAACTTCTTTGAGAAGTTTGATTCGCAGAACTCCGTCAACCAGTTCCTCAGCCTGTCGATGAACTACCGCATGAAGAAGACCTCCATCAAACTGGGGGGACGGTTCAATGATGTCACCGGCGGTGATCTTGATGTGGGCGGCCAGGCGCAGCGCGTGCAGTTCTCCCCCAACATGCAGGTGCTGTATGAACTGACCGCGAAAATCCAGGTGGGCATCAGCGCCCAGGTGCAGCAAAGCCACTACGACTCACTGCTGTCATCCACCACCTGGCGGTTTGGACTCTTTGCGGACTACGCCTTTTCCCCGCAGTTCAGGCTCGGAGTACAGTTCAACGAGATGATCCAGGATGTGCAGGGCAGCGGCAGGCAGACCGGCGAGGACCTGCTCGTTCGCGTGGAGTGGGCGGCGTTCAAGAAGCTGTCCCTCACAGGCAGCGCCGGCGTGCACCTGCTGCACACCATCTCCGCGGGGAACTCCTCACTGCCGGTCGGCACGCTGGGATTCAGGTATGAAGTTGGCCCGAAGACCTCCATCTACGCCAATGTGTATGCCCGCGCCCAAAACTCCCCCTCTCTGAACGGGCAGTATTTCCAGTCGGAAGGGGTGTTGTTCGGCATCCAGCAGCAGGTGGGAAGCAAGATCAGCATCGGTGCGGACTTCGGCTACGACTTCTCCGAATACGACACCTATCTGGCGGGTGTGACGAGCACCCGCGTGGACCACGTCCGGTTCGTGCGGCCATGGCTGAAGTACACTCTGCATCGCCACCTCGCCCTGGAGCTGTTCTACCAGCACACCAGCAACGGCTCCTCCGGCACCGGAGCACAGCCGTTCGATCGCAGCCTCTTCGGCGCCGGCCTCACCAGCTCCTGGTAAAAGCAAAACCTTTCCCCTTTTCATCCCATGAACACCCACCCACACCTCCTCACCGCTTTCAGCGGCCGCCACATGTGCGCGCTTTGTGCCGCACTGTTCTGCCTCAGCCTGCCAGTGAATCTGCGGGCTCAAGAATCTTCCGGTGATCCGGCTTCGGACGCCTCCCGGAAAAGCACTGTTCCTCCCGACTACCAGATGCGCGAAGGCGACGTCGTGCAGGTCACCGTCTTCAACGAACCTGAACTCACTGCGGGCGGCAGGATTCGAAAGGACGGCAGCATTCAGTGCCCGCTCATCGGTTCCATACGGATTCAGGGCCTGAGCCAGTCCGCCGCCGCAAGAGCCATCGAAGAAGCGTATCGCAGAGACTATCTGGTGCACCCGGAGGTCAATCTGTTCGTCTCCCAATTCACCGTCCAGCGCGTCACGGTGCTCGGCCAGGTCCAGCGGCCGGGCTCGCATGAACTGCCTG
>DAORHS010000105.1:0-9970 GCA_035438165.1 Prosthecobacter sp. | reverse complement strand
TGCGCGGCGTGCCCGCAGGCCTCGGCGAGCCGGTGTTTGACCGCCTGGAGGCCGATCTGGCCAAGGCGATGCTCAGCCTGCCGGCGACGAAGGGATTTGAGATTGGCAGCGGCTTCGTCGGCTCCACGATGACCGGCCTGGAGCACAACGACGAGTTCTACATGGACGGCCAGAACGTCCGCACGCGCACGAACCGCAGCGGCGGCGTTCAGGGTGGCATCAGCAACGGCGAAGAGATCGTCTTCCGTGTTGCGTTCAAACCCACCGCCACCGTGTTGCGCGAGCAGAAGACCGTGACCAACACCGGCGAAGACACCACTTTGTCAGCGAGAGGCCGCCACGATCCGTGCGTGCTGCCACGCGCCGTGCCGATGGTCGAGGCGATGGTGCATCTCGTCCTCGCCGATCATTTCCTCCGCCAGCGTGCGATGCGAGGCTAAGGCCATGCGCTGGCTGGTCCTGCTGCTGATGGTTCCACTCGGAGCCGCTTCCAAGGAAGTGGAGGTTCCGTGCACGACCTGGTATGAGGGTCACATCACGACGACGGATGTCATCGTGATCGCCGAAGTCGTGCAGGCTGAGTCGGAGGTGATCCAATCACCGGGCAAGGCTCTTCTGAAGGAGTCCTGTGTCATGCGCATCGAGGAGATGATTGGAGAGAGTCCGAAGCTCCAGTCGGCCACGACGGTTCGATTGAGCAAAGAGCATCCTCACGATCTTTATGAGCAGATTGATCCAGGCTGGGGCGATTACCGTCACCTGCGAGCGGGCCAAAAGGCGGTGCTGCTGATTCACTTTTATGAAAACGACATGGCCATCGGCAATGATGCCGTGATCGTGTTGAATGCCGAGACCCAGTCTCTGCCCGTCATTTTGAGGCGCACGGGTTTGGACTATTCTCTCCTCACGGACGCGGAACTGGCCGTTTGGAAGGCGGCAAGCCCGAGGATGTATCCGGATCTGGCCGCACGCGTGGCCCATGAGCGCGAACGGCGTGAAGACGAGCGAAGAAAGGTCATGCCGACTTGGACCGAATGGCTGGCGCTTGGAAGCATCATCATGGTAATGATGTTCGCTGTCTCGAGGGTTGTGAGACGGATCAAATGAGAATGAGGTTGTTCTCCGTTTAAAGCGCGAATTAAAACCCCACCACCCAGTATTCCTGCTGGGAGATCATCTCCGCTTCGGGAATGGTGATCCAGCGCTCCTTGTAGCGCTCGCCCCAACTGTCGCTGAAGGCGATCTCGTTGGTCTCTTTGTTGTAACCGATGATGAGGACGACGTGGCCCTGGTCCTTCTCTTTGCGAAGCGTGGCCGTGCCATTGGTTTCGGCCAGCTTGGCCTTCCAGGCGGTCACATCGGTCATGCCCTGCCGGTCTTTGGTGCGCTTGTTGGCCAGATCGTTGAAGGCATCCGTACTGTAGAGCCCCCAGATGACGGGGACGCCTTTGTCGATGTACTTTTGGAGGTCCTTGAGCTTGAACTCGCTCTGCCAGGAGTCGAACGAGCGGCCTTTGCGGCGGATGTCCATGCGCACGCCGTCCAGCAGCATCTGCACGCTGGTGCCGCCGCCAATGTTCGTCTCGCCAGCCATCGCCAGCACATACATGTCCGCCGGAACGCTGAGATAACGCATGGCACGTTCCGCCGTGGCGGGAACGCAGTAGCCCTTTGGTCCTTGATCGACCATCGGGATCTCATTGATGACGACATCGCCGTTCGTACGCTTCTCTACATTTGCCAAGGCACGGTCGCGGATGATCTTGTCTCCGGTCATTTTCACCTTGCCGCCAGCGTCGGCCACCTCGGTGGTCACCAGCTCCACGCCAACATACTCGCCCTCCTGCTCACGCAACAGGATCGAGTGACCACGCCAGTCCCAGCGGAGCATGGTGTCGCGTGCCTCGCCGTCGCCAAAACGCTGCTTCACCGGTTCGCCCAGCTTCTCAGAGAGCTTCGTGCTGATCGCCGCCACATCCGCCTTCATGGCTTTCTCCAAGATCGCCAGCGCCTGGGCTTTGGGCGTGTTGCGGTCCACGCGGTTGTTGTTTTCGCCGTCCATGCCAAACAGGTCGCCCTTGTTGGCAAACACCAGCGAGAGGTTGGTCGTCAGCCCATCGGCGGCATAGAGCGCCACGGAGTAGGGCCGGGCGCCGAACATGCGGAAGGTGTCCTTCGGATAGGAGCGGAAGCTGCTGGAGGTTTTCGTCTCTGATTCCTTCTTGAGCTCCAGTTTGCCTGCCACCTCGTCCGCCTTGGTCTGCCACAGCATCGCTTCCGCGAACAACGGCAGGCCGACAACTTCGTTCACGATTGCCGGGTCCAGCTTGTCGTTGGGTCCCGGTTTGGGCTTGAAGCCACCAGCCACGGGTGGGGAAGGGTTCACCGTGCCAGGAGCGGGCGATGAGGCGGCCGCTTGTTTGATGTAAGCCTGATCCGCAGCCGACAAAGTACCGATTCCCAGCGTGAATCGCTGTCCTCCGGCCATCTCGATGGTCACCTGGTCACCAACCGTCCCGACAAGTTTTGCCTGGATCGCCTTGCCCTGGGTGTTGGTGAAGGTGCGGAGTTCAGACGATTGTGCGCCCGCCGTGGCGAGGGTCAGTCCGAGTGCGAGGATAATGCAGGGTGCATGCTTCATGGCGGCGTTTTAACGTAACGTCCCAGGCTTGTGAAGCATGAAATTTGGGCGGATACCCGGGTCAGATCCATGTCCCGGACGGGATGACGGCGTCTTTCGGAATGCAGATGATGCCGTCGCGGATGTAGAAGTTTTCGCCGTCCATGTTGTCGGGCTTGCCTTCCGGGGTGATGACCACGTTGTCGCCGATGTGCACGTTCTTGTCGATGATGGCGCGCTCGATCCGGCAGTTGCGGCCGATGCCGGGAGGCGGCCGGTCCGGGTCCGTGCCGACCGCGCCAGCATAATAGTCGGCGCCCATGATGATGCAGTCGCGAATGGTGGTGCCGGGTTCGATCTTGGCACGCAGGCCGATGACGGCGGTTTCGATGTGCGCGTCGGTGAGCACGCTGCCATCGGCGATCAAAGCGCCGCGGATGGTGGCGCCGTTGATCTTGGTGGCGGGCAGGAAGCGGGCATGGGTGAAGATCGGTGCGGAGCTCTCAAAGAAGTCGAACTGCGGCACCAGACGGCAGAGATCGAGGTTGGCGTCGAAGAAGTTGCGGATCGTGCCGATGTCTTCCCAGTAGCCCTGGAAATTGAAGTTGTGGACGCGTTTGTTTTCGATCGCGGCGGGAATGATGTGTTTGCCGAAGTCGTTGAGCGTGTTGTCGAGGCATTCGATGAGCACATCACGGTGAAACAGATAGATGCCCATCGAGGCCTGGAAGCGCGCCTCCTGGGGGTCGATCCCCAGCGTCTTCAAAGTGGCCGGCGGGATGCGCAGCGTGTCGAGCACCTTGGGGTCCTTGGGCTTTTCGACGAACTCGTAGATCTGCCCGTTTTCATTGGAATGCATGATGCCAAACGATGTGGCGGCCTGCGCATCAACCGGGATCGTGGCAATGGTGATGTCTGCGTTGGTGGCGACGTGCTGGCGCATCAGCATGCGGTAGTCCATGCGGTAGAGCTGGTCGCCGCTGAGGATGAGGTAGTAGTCGTAGTCGCCTTCGAGGAAGTAGCGCAGGTTCTGGCGCACGGCGTCGGCCGTGCCCTGATACCAGCGCTCGCCCTCGGGGGTCTGCTGGGCGGCGAGCACTTCGACGAAGCCGCGTGTGAACTGGTCGAAGCGGTAGGTGCGGGCGAGGTGGCGGTTCAGCGAGGCGCTGTTGTACTGGGTCAGCACGTACACCTGGCGCAGACCGGAGTTGATGCAGTTGCTGATCGGAATATCGACGATGCGGTATTTGCCGGCGAGCGGCACGGCGGGCTTGGCGCGGTTTTCAGTCAGCGGAAAGAGCCGGGTGCCGGCTCCACCACCCATGACGATGGCCAGAGTGTTGCGACGAAGAAGGGTGTCTGCCTCGATCTGGACATTGGATGGTGTGCTCATGGTTCGGGGGTTGTATTACACGTTATTTCTCTGAAACAAGACAGACACGCAAGCGTTATCCCTGCCCAATTCTGGCGGGCAGACGCGCCCCGTAACTTCTAGTTCTATCACTACACCCAAACTCATGTCCACCCCTGCGTATCGTTTCCCGTTTTTTGTCATTGCCTGCCTGGCCGCGTCCTCAGCCCATGCAGCGGTCAATTTCGAAAAAGACCTCCTGCCAGTCCTCACCAAGAAGTGCATCGACTGCCACAAGGCTCCGTACGAGGAAAACGGCAAGAAAAAGGAGCCCAAGGCCGGTCTCCGCCTCGACGCCTCCTGGGCCATCGTCAAAGGCAGCGAGAATGGTCCCATTCTCACGGCTGGAGCGCCGGACAAGAGCGCCATCTACGAATCGGTCACCCTGCCGAAGGATGACGACGGCCACATGCCGCCGAAAGGCGATGATCTGACCAAGGAGGAGATCGCGCTGCTGAAGAAATGGATCGAGGAGGGCGCGGAATTCGGCGGCTGGATCGGCAGCACGCAGGGCATGCCCGCTGGCGCGGCCACCGAGATGGCGAAACCCTTCAAGCCCCGCAAGCATGATCTGTTCTTTGCCGCTCTGGAGAAAGAGGTGAAGCCGCTGGGCGATGCCGTGCTGGCCAAGGCGAAGGAAGCCGGCGCCCAGGTTTCACCGGTGAAAGTCGAAAGCCCGCTCGTGCGGGTTGATTTCCTCACGGGTGTGTCCAAGTGTGGCGATGAGAAAGTCGCGTCGATCCTGCCGCTCAAAGAAAACATCGTTCAACTCGATCTCGGCCGCACCATCATCACCGACGGCGCTCTGAAGACTGTCGCGCAGCTTCCACGCCTTGTGTCGCTCGATTTGCGCCAGACCAAGGTCACCGATGCCGGACTCGAGTCGCTCATCGGGCTGAAAAAGATCGAGTCGCTCAATCTCTACGGCACCGAGATCACGGACGCGGGTTTGAAGCACCTCGCCAAGATCAAAAGCCTCAAACATGTCTATCTCTGGCAGTCCAAGGCCACCAAGGCAGGCGTAAAACAACTCGCCTCCGCCGTCCCCGGCATCGAAGTCAGCATCGAATAATTCCAACCCCTCGTATCTCATGAAAACGCGCCTCCTCATGCTCACCGCCCTCTTCAACGCCTTGTTTGGCACCGCCATCGCCGGCCAGGGCGAGAAAGTCAGCTATGACGCCCCGGCCGTCTCCGGTATCAACCAGGACGGCACCACGGTGAACTTCGCCGACGTGTACAAAAAAGGCCCCACGGTCGTCTTCTTTTACCCGAAAGCCGACACTCCCGGCTGCACGAAGCAGGCATGCTCCCTGCGCGACGCCTTCGCCGACCTGAGCAAGGAAGGCGTCCAGGTGTTCGGCGTCTCCTTTGACAAGGCGGACGCGCAGAAAGCCTTCAAAGACAAGTTCACGCTGCCCTACGACCTCATCGCCGATCCAGAAGGCAAGATCGTCGCCGCCTTCAAGGTGGAAAAGATGGCCAGGGGCCTGCTCTCACTCGCCAAGCGCAGTTGTTTCCTCATCAAAGACGGCAAGGTCGTTTGGCAGGACTACGCTGCGGCCACCGATCAGCAGGCCGCCGACATCAAGCGTGTCCTCGGCGAACTGAAGTAGGCCACGGTTTGAACGATTCCCCACGGCCGCGCCAGGAAACTGGCGCGGCCTTTTCATGCACATCCTGATTTGTGCGGAACCGGTCGACAGATCTACCGGCGCCGACAGCGGCGCCGCCAAGGGCGCCGATGACCGTTCCTTCACGGGCGCGCGGTCCATTGGAGCAGGAGACCAGCGCGAGCATGGTGCAAAGTAAGAGCGTTTTCATAATACGAACCGGCCCGTTTCGCCACCTTCGCAGACGGGCGCGTTCTCCAAAAAAAAGACACGTCCAAAACACGACCGCCAACGTTGTCGCGTTGAGGGTCCGGGCTTCGTCACGATTTGTTTTTTTTTCTTTCGCTCCGGGCCTCTTCCTGCCAGCCCAGTCTGCCATGAGCACACGCATCGAAACCGACAGCATGGGCGACATGCCTGTGCCGGCGGACGCCTTGTATGGCGCCTCCACGCAACGTGCCGTGTTGAACTTCCCCGTCAGTGGCCGGCGGGTGCCTGGTCCCATCATTCACGCCTACGGTCTGATCAAATGGGCCGTCGCACGCGTGCACTGTGAGCTGGGGCTTCTGTCCAAGGAGAAGGCGGATCTCATCGAACAGGCCGCGCTCGAAGTGGCGGAGGGGAAGCTCGACGCGCATTTCGTGCTCGACATCTACCAGACCGGTTCCGGGACGAGCACGAACATGAACGTGAACGAGGTCATCGCGAATCGAGCGTCTCAGATTGCCGGAAAGCCGGTCGGTTCCAAGGATCCCGTGCATCCGAACGATCATGTGAACCTGGGGCAGTCGAGCAACGACACTTTTCCCACCGCGATGCACCTCGCCGTGGCGCAGGAGCTGAATCAGCGGCTGCTGCCCGCGCTGGAGGCGCTGCAGGCTTCGCTCGAGAGGAAGGCCACAGAATTTTGGGAGGTGTTGAAGATCGGTCGCACGCATCTGATGGACGCCACACCGGTGCGGCTCGGCCAGGAGTTCGGCGGTTATGCGCGCCAGGCCGAACTCGCCGCGAATCGGGTTCACAAGGCGCTCAACGCCCTCTTGGAGCTTCCTCTCGGCGGCACGGCTGTCGGCACCGGTTTGAACTGCCATCCCGACATGCCGAAGCGAGCCATCGCATTCATCGAGGAGAAGATGGGACTGCCTTTCCATGAGGCGAAAAATCATTTCGAGGCACAGTCCGCGAAGGACGCGCTTGTCGAGGTCAGTGGCCAGCTCAAAACCATCGCCACCAGCCTCTTTAAGATCGCCAACGACATTCGCTGGCTCGGTTCCGGCCCGCAGTGCGCCATCGGCGAGATCATTCTGCCCGCCATGCAGCCCGGCAGCAGCATCATGCCCGGCAAGGTGAATCCGGTGATTTGCGAAAGCCTCATGCAGGTCTGCGCCCGCGTGATCGGCAACGACGCCACGGTCACCTGGTGCGCCACCTGCGGCAGCAGCTTCGAGTTGAACGTCATGATGCCCGCGCTCGCCGCCGCGTTGCTGGAGAGCATCGAGCTTCTCACCAACGCCAGCAGCCTCTTCCATTCCTGCTGCGTGGACGGCATCGTCGCGAACGGGGCGCGTTGCGCCGAATTCATCGAGCACAGCCTCGCCATGATCACCGGTCTCAATTCGAAAATTGGCTACGACAAAGCCGCCGAGATCGCCAAGGAAAGCGCCAGGACCGGCATCCCTGTACGAAAGCTGTGCATGGACCGTTTGCGCGAACTCGGCATCACCGAAGCTGAACTGAACGAAGCACTCGATCCGACGAAGATGTGCGCGCCGAATGCGGACATGGTGGGCGCTGGCGGAGGGTGAAATTCGGTCCCAGCTTCAATGCGTGGAGTTCACGGCACCGGCGGACGTCCTGCTTCGAGAAACGTCTGGTGCAGCCGGCGCACGGCTTCCTCCACGGCGGACTGCGGCATGAGCCAGGTGATGCGAAAAGAAGACGTGGAGATGCCGAGCACGTCCAACGCCGCTAGGGCGGCGGAACCGGCGCGCAGGTTCTTGTAGCTAGTGTTGATCCCGGTGCCGATGACGCTTACCGCGCCGATGCCATCCAGCAGCCGTACAGAGCCGCCAAACTTCTCCGCCAGCAGGTTCCGCACGCGTTCCTCGTCATGCAGGTTCTCGCGTGAGAGCACCATCGAAAGCCCGTCGGACGGGCCGCCTGCGGAGGCGAGATGCAACTGCTTGCCGCAGACCTGACGCGAGTCTAGAAACGCCAGCAGTGCGTCCGCATCAGCGGTGGCCTGGAGCACGAACAGGTCTTTCTCACTGGCGACGCCGACAACGGTGCCGGGCATGCGCGGTCCAAATTTTCTCACCACCGTGCCGTCGGACAACGAATCGCCCTCGGGGGGTGGTTGCGCGGTGGCGCGGGCATAGATCGAGATTCCGCGCTCCTTCGCGAACTCAACGGCCTGCGCGTTGAGCACCTTGGCGCCCGCCTCGGCCATTTCCTGCATTTCTTCATACGACATCGTGGCGATGCGTTGCGCCTGGGGCACCACGCGGGGATCGGCGGAATAGACGCCATCCACATCGGAACAGATCTCACACCATTCCGCGTCGAGTGCGGCGGCCATGGCCACCGCCGTGGTGTCGCTGCCGCCGCGGCCGAGCGTGGTCACTTCCTTGCGATACGAGACGCCCTGGTAGCCGGCGATGATGACGATCTTTCCGAGCGCCAGCTCGTCCTGAACGCGGAAGGGCCGCACCTCGATGATGCGCGCGTCCACATGCCGGTCGTTGGTGATGATGCCGGCCTGGCTGCCGGTGAAACTGATCGCGTCACCTCCGAGATCGCGGATGGCCATGGAGAGCAGCGACATCGAGATGCGCTCGCCAACGGACAGCAGCATGTCCAGTTCGCGACGTTCGGGGTTGGCCGAGACTTTTTTCGCCGTTTGCAGCAGGTCGTCGGTCGTGTCTCCCATCGCCGAAACGACGACGACCACCTGATGTCCGAGATCGCGGGTGCGGATGACCCGCCGGGCCACGGCACGAATCTTATCGGCATCAGCCACGCTGCTGCCACCATATTTCTGCACGACGATCGCCATGCGCCATCAGTGGCACAGGTCGCCTGATGAAACGAGCCCGGAATGTCTTCCTCCTGCAAACGAATCACAGCGGCACGGGAATGCCTCCCAGCGCGGCCGGAGAAACCTCGGGGCGGATTTTCTCAACGACCTCGGGCCGGACAGGCTGAAGCTCGGGAACGCTCGGGACGACGAACACGGGGTGGGTGGCGTGCTTAATGACAGCTTCCGTGACGCTGCCGACGATCAATTGGTACAGCGCGCCGTGGCCGTGGGATCCCATGATGATGGCGTCCGGATTGAGGCGGCCTATCTGGGTCAGAATGGTCTCCAGCAGGGGGCCGCCATACACCCGCGCCGTCGCATCCACGTTCCTCGCCGTCAGGGAGTCGTGCATGGCGAACAAGTCACGCTGCCTTTGCTCAAACACGTCCGGAGGGACGGCGGGAGGCTCGAAATCCACCACCAGCGGTTCCGGAGGCACCACATGCATGAGAACGATTTCGCTCCCAAAAGCCTTCGCGAACGCCTGGGCGTGCTCCAGGACTTTCGGGCTGACGTCTGAAAAATCGATGAGGGCAAGAATGGTTTTCATGGCTCGACAGGGGTCGTTTTTCCGCGCCTTGCAGCGCCCCATCCGAAGATACGTGTTTCGATTTCATTCCGGATCGGGCGATCTCACGCATTCCTGCGCCAATGCCCCCCTTTTTGATACGGGATTCCCGGCGTGGACGAAGGAACTTCGAGACGTCCGGGGCTGCCGGGCGGACGTTCTTTTTTTCATACAAGAGGAGGAACCCCATGAAAACCATTGTAGCACTGGTGGACCTTAGCGACTCGACCTCCAAGGTGGTCAAACATGCTCACATCCTGGCTTCTGCCTTCGGCAGCGAGTTGATCCTCATGCACGTCGTGCCTCCCGAGTTTCCGGTCGTGGCGTATGGCGGTGAAGTTCCACCCATTCCACTGGCTCCGTCACCGGAAGCCATTCGGGCGGACGAGGCCAGGCTGGAAGAACTCATGCAGCCGATGAAGAAGCTCGGAGTGAAGGTCAGGACGCAACAGTTTAAGGGGCCGCTGGCGGAAACAGTCCTCGCTGAGACGAAACGGTTGAACGCCGACCTCGTCATCATGGGTTCGCATCATCACAGCGCGCTCTACGATCTGTTTGTGGGCAGCATCACGACTGACGTGCTTAAACATGCCTCGTTCCCGGTGCTCGTCGTGCCGTGCGATGCTCCGGCGGAGAAGTGACTGTGGCCGCCTCCGTGGCTCGTCAGGAGGACGTCCGG
>DAORHS010000104.1:0-10009 GCA_035438165.1 Prosthecobacter sp. | reverse complement strand
ACGAGGTCATCTTCACCGGTCGCAGTGTACGCGCCGCGCTGGAGGAACTGCTGAATTATGGCCGCCCCAAACGCGTGCAGCTCGCTGTCCTCGTGGACCGCGGTGGGCGTGAGTTTCCCGTGCAGCCGGATTTTTCCGCCCTCAAGGTCACTCTGGCCGCAGGCGAGCGTGTGGCGGTGCGTTTTGAAGAAGTGGACGGCCAGGACGCCTGCACCGTGCAAACCCAAGCCTCAACGAGATGACCCCGCGCAAAGACCTCCTCGACATCGCCTCGCTCACGGATGAGGAGATCGCGTTCGTGCTCGACAACGCTGTCCCCTTTAAAGACCTCTTCAAACGCAGCGTGAAGAAGGTGCCCACACTCAAGGGCCGGACGATGCTCACGCTGTTTTACGAGCCTTCCACGCGCACGCGCTCCAGCTTTGAAGTCGCCGCCAGCCGCCTCAGCGCCGACGTGACGCACTTCGACATCGAATCGAGCAGCGTCGTGAAGGGTGAGTCCGTGTTGGACACCGTCGAGACGCTCGAAGCCATGCGCGTCGATTACATCGTCGTGCGGCACAAGCAGTCCGGCACGCCGAACCTCATTGCCAAAAACACCCGCGCCAGCGTCATCAACGCCGGCGATGGCTGGCACGCGCATCCCACCCAGGCGCTGCTGGATGCCTTCACGCTGCGCGAGATTCACAAAGACCTGCGCGGCTGCCGCGCCCTCATCGTCGGCGACATCCAGCACTCCCGCGTCGCCCGCAGCACCAGTCTCATCTTCCGCCGCCTCGGCATGCAGGTGGCTTACCTCGCCCCTGGTTCCATGATGCCGCGCGAGGTGCCACAGGAAATCCCGCAGTTCGGCAACTGGCGCGATGCCTTCGACTGGAAGCCCGATGTCATCTACCTCCTCCGCGTGCAGGGAGAGCGCATCGACGAACCCTTCGTCCCCAGCTCCGCCGAGTATCACAAGAACTACGGCCTCACCAACGAGCGCGTCGAAATCCTCCGCGAGCGCGGCCTCCACCTCATGCATCCCGGCCCCGTGAACCGCGGCGTCGAAATCACCGACGCCGGCATGAACTACGAGAAGTGCCTCATCAACCAGCAAGTCGAAAACGGCATCGCAGTGAGGATGAGCGTGCTCTACTGGCTCAGGCCGGGCGCGGTGGAGTGAGTGCGTCTTAAAGCTTGCCCTACCGACAAATCCTCAGCCTTTGGAGCCTGGCCAAGTTCCGAAATCGTGCCCAAGCAATACCGAGAATGACCAGATTTCATCGGATCCTTTAACTTCAGAAACCACCTCCTGAACTCGATGGAAGCGATTATCAATTGAGACTACCTCCCCAGTAAGTGGCATTCTTCGAGTGCAAACTGTGCGAGTGCTGCCATCAAGCATCACTAGATCAATATTGAACTTTTTGGGTTCTATTTCTTCGCTCATCGTGTTTGTGCAGACTATTGGGTGAGGAGCAGATCTGTCGAGTACATTGTGTGTGATGTAAGGATACGTTTTGCCGAGCGACGACGGGGCCATGCTTCATCAGCGTAGGATGAAGCACCTCTCAAAACCTCCCATCCCGCGACTCAAAGTGCGTTGGCTTACCGAGCGATTCACCGCCGTGGGAAACCCAGCTTGCGACCCATTCCATCAATTCCTCATCGCGGATGAACGGAATGCCGAGTTCGACGAAACTGCGGTAGGGATTGCTCAGAAGGGCGTCGGGAGCCTCTTTGCCTTCGATGTGAGCGGGTTTGCCGAACATCTCGCCGAATCGCTTCGCGACCTCGCGCACGCTGAGGGTGGCGGTGCCAGTGAGGTTCACGGTCCAGGCGGGGCTTTGGGCTTTGCCGAGGCTGAGGAGAGAGAGCGCGTTCGCATCGCCCTGCCAGATGGTGTTGAACCAACCCATGCGCACATCGACCGGCTGGCCGTTCCAGACTTTCTGCGCGACATCCACCAGCACGCCGTAGCGCAGATCGCAGGCGTAGTTCAGGCGGATGAGCGAGACGGGCGTGCCACGGGTCTGGCTGAAATGCTGGAAGATGCGCTCGCGGCCGAGGCAGCTCATGGCGTATTCGCCGGCGGGATTCAGCGCGTCGTCCTCCTGGCTGCCGCCGCGTTCCACCGACACGAGGCCATAGACATTGCCCGTGGAGAAGGCGGCGATGCGGCTGCGGTGGTAGCGCTCGCAGACGAGGCCGGGCAGCCACGCGTTCATCGCCCAGGTCATCGGTTCCTGGCCGGTGGAGCCGAATTTCATGCCTGCCATGTAGATCACGTTCGGTGCATGCGGCAGGTAGGCCACGGCGTTCGCCGCCAGCAGATCGACGGCGATGGTTTCAATGCCGTGCTGCTGAAATTCCTCCGCCGAACCCGGCGTGCTGAAGCGCGACACCGCGATGATGCGCCGCTTTGTCCCCGCCTCATCGCTGGCTCGTTTCGCCATGCGGGTCAGCGACGGTCCCATCTTGCCCGCCGCTCCCAGCACGATGATGTCGCCAGGAAGACGGCTCATCATTTCGATCACCGCCGGTGTGGGACGGCTGAGGCGTTCTTCGAGCTCTTCGAGGCTGGCGGGCGGCATGAGCGCATCTATGAACGGTTTTTGGCCTTGGAAAAGCCTTTGCTTCAGGACCGCTCCGGCCACCCCGGGCCTGAAGCAAAGCCCCGGCCCGGTTCATCCGGCCGGTCCTATTCCAGCACCTTGATCTTCAGATTCCGATACCACACCGGAGCCTGCGCCTTGCCATGCAGACCCTGCAGGCCGATGGGACCTTTGCGGGCGAAGTCTTTGAGGGCCGTTTTGAACTTGTTGGGCGTCCCGTCCGGGTTTTTGCCGACTTCAGGCCAGTTGTCGAGGTTCGCGTCGATGACGAGTTCGCCATTGAAGACGACTTTTACGAGAGGGCCTTGGCAGGTGATGGTGAAGTGGTTCCACTCGCCGACGGGTTTGGCGGCGCTTTTGCTCGGTGGCATCGCATCGTAGATCGCGGCGACCATGCCGTATTTGCTGCCGTCCGCGCTGTCATGGACCTGGATCTCGAGGGCGGAGAGGACGTTCTTGATGTCGCCGGAGCGCAGGAAGACGCCGCTGTTGGACTCCTTGGCCACCTTGAACTCGAGATCGAGGATGAAGTCGCCATACGAATCCTTCGTCCAGAGCGTGTCGTGGTCCTTGGCGACGAGGACGCCCTCGGTGAAGGCCCAGCCGCCGGGAGCGACGGTATTGGAGAGATCGGAGGCGAAGAGATCCTTCCAGCCAGTGGTGTCGGGATGGTCGGCGGCAAAGGAGAAGGTGGTGAAGGCGAGCAGGGCGAGGAGGTGTTTCATGGTGGCGGGTGGTAACGTGAGCCTGACGGCGAAGATTCCAAACTTAAATCGGCGGGCGGTCTCGCCGAGGTCATCCCGCTCCCGTTGGGCTGTTTCCGATCCAAAATGGCCTCCGCGGCACGCCAGAATCGCCTGGATGGATTTATAGGATTGCTTTTTTCGGTCTGATGGCCAATTCTCAGAAAAATCCGCCCCGAACTTCATCAACGCCCGTCTCATGAAACTCACCTGTTCCCTGCTCTGCCTCTCGCTTCTCGCCGTCTTTTCCCTCACTTCCTGCAGCAATAACGGCGACTGGGACGGCTACCAGCGCGCCGCCCACAACGGCCCGACCTATCTCAGCACCAAGTACGAACCCATGAGCTTCGGCGGTCACGGCGGCGGCTACGGCAACGGCTACGCCATCTGGCCCATGCCCACCGAAAACTATGCCGAATACTGGGCTGATGACGAGGATCCAAACTTTGTCGGCAACAGCTGGGGACGCAGCGAGCATGACTTTAAACTGCCGCAGCGTGCTGTGATCCAGCCCGTTCCTCAGTCGAGTCCGAGGACCTACAGCAAGTAAGGGACAAAAACGTTCACAGGGGGTGATCGTCGCCAGCCACAGCCTGTGGCGGCCCCATTTTTTCGCCAAATCTTTGTGAATGCTCCTGCCCATCTCGACGGGTCGCGGTGGGTGCGTAACGATGCCATTCTGTTCAAGCCCGGCGGCGTAAGCGTTCTCAAACGCCGGGTGTCATCCCGGCCCGAGATTTTCAACCACCGTCCAGACCGAATCGTCGGGAACCCATCCCGCCAACGTTCCTGATCTTCTGATGAACCCTCCCGAACCCGTGCCCCAGTCCGCGCCCCAGTCCGCGCCCACCCACTGGGCCCAGATCATCCGCAGCATCGGCCCCGGGCTGATCATCACGGCGTCCATCGTCGGATCAGGCGAATTGATCGCGACGCCGAAGGTGGCGGGCGAGGCGGGCTTCACGCTGCTGTGGTTCATCGTGCTCGGCTGCTTCATTAAGGTCTTCGTGCAGGTGGAACTGGGCCGCTACGCCGTGACGACAGGTCAGACGACGCTGGAGGCGATGAACAGCATCCCCGGCCCGCGCTTCATCGTGAGCTGGCTGCTGTGGCTGTGGCTGGGCATGTATGTGACGCTGGTCTTCCAGGTGGCCGGCATCGTCGGCGGCGTGGCGGATGTGTTTTCCGCCGCAGGCCTGATACTGGACAAAAGATGGCTCGCGACGGGCGTGGCCGGCTCGGCGGCGCTGCTGCTGGTGATGGGGCGCTACCGCCTGGTGGAAAACGTGTCCACCGCGATGGTCGCGCTCTTCACGTTTGCAACGATCATCGCGGTCGGTTCACTGCAATGGTCGCCCTATGCCATCACGTGGGCGAATCTGGTGGAAGGCTTCCAGTTCAAGCTGCCTGCGGACACCATGACCGCCTTCGGAGCCTTCGGCATCATCGGCGTGGGCGCGTCGGAGCTGATTTACTACCCCTACTGGTGCCTGGAGAAAGGCTACGCGCTGAACGTGGGTGAAAAGGGCTCACCGGGCTGGCTGGAACGCGCCCGCGGCTGGATGAAGGTCATGCGCATCGACGCGTGGTTCTCCTTCACGATCTACACGCTGGCGACGCTGGCCTTCTACCTGCTCGGTGCCGCCGTGCTGCATGCCAAGGGCCTGCAGGTGAACGACAAGGGCATGATCGACACGCTGGCGCACATGTATGCCGAGAGCTTCGGCACCTGGAGCCTCTATCTGTTCCTGCTGGGCGCCTTCTTTGCCCTCTACTCGACCGTGTTTGTGGCCACGGCCTCCAACGCGCGCCTGCTGGTGGATGCGGCCGCGTTGTTCAAGGTGAAAACCTATCCCACGCCGGAGCATCGGGTGCGTGCGGTGAAATTCTGCGTCGTGCTGCTGCCCGCGCTTTCGCTGCTGCTCTACCTGATTTGGGAGAAGCCGGTCACACTCGTGCTCGTGGGCGCCGTCAGCCAGGGCATCATGCTGCCCTTCCTCGCGGGTGCGGCGCTCTACTTCCGCCACCGCCGCATCGACACCGAACTGCGTCCCGGAGTCTTCTGGACCGTGTGCCTGTGGATCGCCGCGTTGTCGATGGCCTCCATCGGCCTGTATCAGGCGATCAAGGAAATCGCCAAGGCACTGGGAGCCTGAGCCATGAATCTGCATCTCCACGGACAATCCGTCGCCGTCATCGGCTCCGCGCGCGGCATCGGCCGTGCGATCGCGGACGGCTTCATCGCCGAAGGCTGCGCCGTGCGCGGCTTTGACCGCGAAAAGGCCGCCGGCTTCATCACCGCAGGCGATGTGACGAATCTTGAGTCGGTGAAGGCCTTCGCCGATGGCTTCGAATCAGTAGATCATGTCGTCTTCTGCGTCGGCATCGGCTCCGGGAAGTTCGGCTTTCCCTTCTGGAATCTGGAGCCCTCCGACTGGTCACGCGTGCTGGAGGTGAACCTCATCGGCGCCGTGAACGTGGCCCACGCCTTCGCGCCGAAGCTCATCGAGCGCGGCGCGGGTTCCATGCTCTTTCTCGTCTCCGTCGCCGGGCAGATCGGCTCGCAGACCGATCCGCCTTACAGCGCGTCGAAGGCCGCGCTGATCAACTTCACCCAATGCGCCGCCAAGGATCTCGGCCCGCACAACATCCGCGTGAACGCGCTCGCCCCCGGCATGGTGAAAACCGAGCTCAACCAGTCCATCTGGGCCGCCGGGCAGAAAAAACTGCCGGAGGATCAGCGCGTCAGCTTCGACGACTGGGCCGCCGAGAAGATCAAGAAAGTCTCCCACCTCGGCCGCTGGCAGATGCCAGAGGAATATGCCGCCATGGCCACCTTCCTCGCCTCCGATCACGCGAAGAACATCACCGGCCAGACGATCAACATCGACGGCGGTCAGGTGATGCATGCGTGAGGTCAGGTCGGCCTCGCTGTCAAAGCTCGTGCGGAGGCCTGTTTTTGGCCATCAATCAATCCACAAAACTGAACTCGTTCAGGTTCAGGATCACCCGGCAGACGTTTTCGAGGCCGTCGCGCTTCGCGTAATCGACCAGCGGGGCGAGTTCGTCAGCCTTGGGTTCACGCGAGAGGGCAAGCGCAAAGGCGCGCTTCGTCTGTGCTTCGATGCCGGCGGCTTCTTTGCTGACGCGTTCGGCAAAATGCTTCGCCATCGCCACGGTGAGACCGTTGTTCATCATGGCCAGGGCCTGCAGCGGGCTGAGGGACTCGTTGCGCTTGTCCACGCGCATGGAGGGATCGGCGCAGTCCATCACGGTCATGAACGGCTGCTGCTGCGAGCGCACGATGAAGCGGTAGATGCTCCGGCGGTGGCTCTTCGGATCTTCGGGGTCGTGCAGATGGTATTCGTAGTGCGGTGAGTGCTGCGGCTTGTCGATGATGAAGTCCTGGAAGCTCGGGCCACCCATGGTGAGATCGAGTTTGCCGCTGACGGCGAGGATGCTGTCGCGGATGGATTCGGCGTCGAGCTTGCGGCGGTTTTGATGGGAGAGCCATTGGTTCGCGGCGTCGGACGTGGCAGACAGATCGGACGAGTCGGACGTTTGACGATACGTCTCGCTCATCACGATCAGCTTGTGCAGCTTCTTGAGGCTGCCGCCGAAATCTTCACGGAAGGTCACTGCCAGCCAGTCGAGCAATTCAGGATGACTCGGTTTGGCGCCCATGCGACCGAAGTCGTTCGCCGTTTCGACGAGGCCTCGACCGAAGTGATGCTGCCACATGCGATTGACGATGCTGCGCCAGGTGAGCGCGTTGTTTTTGTCCGTGATCCACTTCGCCAGCGCGGCGCGGCGGTCGGATTCATTGTGACCCCAAACAGCGAAGGGAATATGAAAACGTTCGCTCAATGCGGCGATGCTGCCTGGGCCGACCTCCTTGGCAGGCTGTCTGATGTCGCCGCGCTTCAACACCTGAATGACGCGCGGCTTGCCGCCGTCGGCGCCGGTGCCTTTGAATGCGCCGCCGCCGGTGTGAATGGCGCCGGCATAGACCTTCTGCGGAGCTGGAAGGGAAGGCAGTGAATCGCGCTGCCTGCGGGCTTCGCGGAGTTTCTGCTTCGTTGCTTCGTCGGCCTGCGCCAGCATCAACGCGTCGCGTTCGCGAATGAGCTGCTCTTTGTCTTCCTCGCTGCGGCTTTCGGGTGCGATGCCGTCGGTGAGGTTCGTTTTGCGCCAGCGTGGCGGGGCCTCAATGCTGTCGAGCGAGGTCACGGGACGACCGACGGCGAGATTCGGCCCGGTCTTGCTGTCATAGACCTCCATCTCGGCCAGCGCGAAGATGTAATCGTCCTTGCGTGGTGCGAGCTTCACGGCGGTGACGCGCACAAAGCGGCCGGTGACGCCGTCATCGCCTGCGGTGCCACTTTCGAAGGGCTTGAGGCCGGGATTCGGGAAATCGTTCATGAAGGTGGCGTCATGTTTCCGCCAGACAAGCGTGACACCGGTTTTGAACTCGGGATCATCGCTCACCTCGATCTTGAAGCGCACGGGGAAGCCGAAACCGACGCCGATCTTGCCGTAGTCGTCGTAGCAGGGCTTCAGCACGATGCGCTCGACCTGCACGCTCTTGCCGAGATCAACCTGCACCCACTTCACCGCGTTCTGCGTCGGTGAAATGGCGCTGTGCCAGCCGAAGTCGGGCTTCGCATTCGGATTGCCAGATTTCTCGGCCGCGCCGTCAATGCGCTTGCTGAGCGCGGCGTATTTCTCGCCCGCTTTCTTCTTCAAAGGTTCCTCCAGCGCGGCGATCTCGCTGGTGATTTGCTTCTTCTGCTTTTGAAGCGCCGCGAACTTCTGCATCGAAGCGTCGTCCGGATAGTAATCCACGTCCGTGCGATCAATCGCGGCGAAGACGGCCTGGAGCGAGTAGTAGTCCTCCTGCGAGATCGGATCAAACTTGTGATAGTGGCACTGCGCACACTGCACCGTGAGGCTGCAAAAGCTGCCGATGGCGTTTTGAACCATGTCATCGCGATCGAGATGCCGCGCGATTTTGCCGTCGAGCTTCGTCTCCGGCACCTCGGCGTGGCCGATGTAGTCCCACGGTCCCGCCGCGATGAATCCGAGCGCTGTGATGCCGTCCGTCGTGCCGGGATAGAGCACATCTCCGGCGATCTGCTCCTCGACGAAACGCGCATACGGCTTGTCACTGTTGAAGGCGCGGATGACGTAATCGCGATACGGCCAGGCGTTCATGCGCGGCTTGTCTTTGTCGTAGCCGTGCGTCTCACCGTAATGCACGAGATCCAGCCAGTGCCGCGCCCAGCGCTCGCCGTAGCGCGGGGAGGCCAGGAGATGATCGACGAGCTTTTCGTAGCGTTCGTCGGACAGGTCGGACCAGTCTGACACTTCTGATGGCGTGGGCGGAAGACCGGTGAGATCAAAGTAGAGGCGACGGATGAGCGTGCGTGCGTCTGCACGTGGTGCAGGTTTCAAACTGACTTCGGCGAGCTTGGCGCGGATGAAGTCGTCGATGGCACGATTTTCAGGTTTCAGGTTTAAAGTTCCAAGTTTCCCTGCCGCGTCGTTCGGGGATGAACTTGGAACCTGTAACTTGAAACTTGAAACCTTGAGCGGCTTAAAGCTCCACCAGTCGAGCCGGTCTTCGACTTTCGCCACATCCACGCCGTCCGGCCACACTGCGCCTTCATCAATCCAGCGCTTCAGCGTGTCGATCTCTACGCTGCTGAGCTTCGACTTCGGCGGCATTTGGATCTTGTCATCCGCCCCGCTAGCGAAACGAAACATCGGGCTCTCTGAGCTCTTCCCGGCGACGATGTTCGGCGCATGCTCACTGCCGCCTTTCAGCGCGACGGCTTTGATGTCGAGCCGGAAGTCGTTCTTCTGTTTTTCCGCGCCATGGCACTCGTAACAGTGCTTCTCGAAGATCGGCCGCACTTCACGAACGAAATCCACCGCGAAGGCGGGAGTCCCTAGAAGGAGAAGACAAAAAAGGCGCATGGGCTGTTTCATACGCCACGGAAGCGCCCCTTTCATGCCACGCGAGCGCGGGACAACAAAGAACCAGGAACGCGCAGGGATCAGTACTTCGGAAAGATCGCCGGGGTGGGGAAGCGTTCGTCCATGTCGGTGCCGTCGCGGAGGTATTCCTCGCGTGGAACTTGGACTTGGGGCCAGCTCGTGGGTCGGACGCGGACGACTCTGCCGGGGCGGATGCCTTCGATGATGAGGTCGGTGTCAAAACGGATCTGGATGCCGCTGCTGCCGAGGGGGGTGTTGCCGGGTGACTTGGTGGCGTCGAGGATGGTGCCGCGGGGGGCCATGTGGGCGGGGCCGTAGGCTCCGTGGGTGTGCTTCAGGGTGTTTTCAACGGCGTTCATCATGGCGGGGGTGCCCTTTTTGAAATCAGCGTAGAGAGAATCGTCCATGCCGCCGAAGAGCGTCGCGGTGATGGTGGCGCGGCCGAACTTGCCATACTCGACGGCGTCGATCCAAGCGGCCATCCACCGGCTGCGGATGAAGGCTTTGTGCGTTTCGGTCTGGTTCTTGGCAGCACGTTGCATGGAGGCGTCGTCGAGCCAGATGTCGGAGATGTGAAAGCGGGTGAAGATGCCGTCGGGCGTTGGTCTCCACGTGACACCGAGCAGCACGGACTGGCCACCGAGAGATTTTTTGCCTTCCGCAGGCCAG
>DAORHS010000103.1:0-10012 GCA_035438165.1 Prosthecobacter sp. | reverse complement strand
CGGAGAATGCGACTTTGGGCAATTTGCGCGAGAGGAAACTGCTGGCGATACCAAACAGCACGGCAAAACCGCCGATCACAAAGAGGAAGGGCATCAGCGTGAAGCCGATCTCTCGCGGCCAGCGGAACAGCCACGCGCCTGCGGTGATCAGCGTGAGCACCAGCGCCGCCAGCACCGGCATGAGCCTGCCAGTCATCACCGCGAGGCCGATTATGAGCAGATCGACGAGCAGGATCACCGGCCAGATCGAGAGGCTGATCGCATCGAGGCACAGCACCGGCATGAGCAGCAGGACGAGCGTGATGACGGGCACCCAGCCCGCGAAGGGCACCTGATTCGGCGCTTTGCGCTCCATCAGCACCGCAAACGCGGTGTGGAGCAGGCCGAAAGCTAGGTAGATGCCCAGCGCGTGCGGCAGCAGCTCCGGGGTGAGCCGGTCTGCCGTCCAGAGCGAGAGATGCAGGAAGGTGAGCGTGCCGATGATGCTTTGCACGATGCCGACGCGCGATTGATGCCACACGATGCGCAGTGCGATGACGTTGATGCCGAGCACGAAGGTGTAGAGCAGCACGGGACGCTCCGTGATGGCGCCGAAGCCGAGAAACGCGAACGCGGTGAACAGCGCGCTGCCACACAACGCGAGCGCGGAGCCCGCCGGAAAGAGATCATCGGCATCCCGCTGCTTCGACCACCAGGCGAAGAGCGAGAACAGCGCCGCGAAGCCGAGAAACACGCTTACCGGCACCCAGGTGGCCGAACCGATGGCGTATTGTGACACGCGGAAGAACTTCGTCATCCAGCCCGCCTGCATGAAGATCGTGCCCGCAGCCGCGAGCGCGGTGAGATGGAACCAGCGTTTGTTTTTGGCAACAGCGAGCACACCGATGTCGAGCAGGGCGATGAAACTGAAGAGGCCGAACGGCTGGTCACGGCCGGTGGAGCAGAGGATCGGCGTCAAAAAACCACCCAGCATGCCGAGCACGGCCACCGCCTGCGCATTGAGCCGCACCGCGAGAAAACCGGCCGCGCCGGTGATGAGCGTCATGAGCAGGAAAGCAACGAGAGGCTGGTCCAGCGGCGGAATGCGCCAGATCGAGTGCGCGGCAAAGGTGACGCCGTAGAGCACGACGATGCCGGTGGCGCAGAGCGTGTTTGCGAGCGTGGTGTATCGCTCGCGGCGATGCATGACCACGCCACCGCCGACGAGGCCAGCGCCAATGACGAAGCCGATGGCGGTGCGCAGCTCCGACGAAATCCAGCCGCGCTCGATGCTGAGCTTCACGAAGAAGATGATGCCGAGGAACAACGCCAGACCGCCGACCCACGCGAAGAGCTTCGCGCCCATGAATTGCTCAAGGTTGATGCTGGAAGCCGGTCGCGCTTTGGGCGCGATGGGAGGAGGAGATGCAGGCGCAGCCACGGGCAGTTCGGGTGCCTTGGCGAAAACGGGTGTGGATTGCGGAATCGGCGGTGGTGTCGCGGTTGGAGCCGGCTCTTTGGCGGTGACGATCTGCGGTTCGTCCCACGTTTCAGGGGCGGGACTTGAGGCGGCGGGTTTGATGATCTCCACGCTCTCGGGTGGGGCTTCGGGTGAATACAGGGAAGGAGCGGACGGAGCGGTCTCCTCACCGGACGGCTTCACGGCTTCGAGGAGTTCGATGCGCTTTAGAAGCCGGTTCTCGCGTTCCGTGGCTCGTGCCTGGACCTCGCGCAGGGATCCGAGTTCTCTGGCGAGCTCCTCCGCGCGCCGACGGGCCTTGCTGGCGAGAACGACGGCGATGATCGGCAGGATGAGAACCGCGCCACCGACGATCAGAAGGATGAGAATGATTTCGTCCATAATGCCGCGAAGTGTCTCAGGATCGGCGGGCAATGGAAATTGATATTTCCAGGTGGCATCATTGATAAACCGTATAGCCTTCGAGTAAGCGCATGAACGTCCATCACCTCGAACTCTTCTATTACGTGGCAAAAAGTGGCGGCGTGAGCGCGGCGGCGCGGGCGATGCCGTATGGCATCCAGCAGCCGGCGATCAGCGCGCAGATCCTGCAGCTCGAGGATGCGCTGGGCATCACGCTGTATCAGCGCCGGCCGTTTCAGCTCACGCGTGAAGGGCAGACGCTGTACGAGTTCATCGCGCCGTTTTTTGGCGGCCTGGCCGAAATGGGCGACCGATTGCGCGGAGGTGGCGAGACACGACTGCGCATCGCCACGGCGGAGGTGGTGCAGCGCGATTACCTGCCGGAACTGCTCATCCGCATGCGGCGGCGAGTGAAGGGCTTCCAATTCACGCTCACCCACGGCCGTCAGCAGGAGATCGAGGCGCTGCTCGCCGCCCAGGAGATCGACATCGGACTCAGCACGCTCATGGACAAGACGGCGGCGAACATCGAGGCGCGTGAGCTGATGCGTCTGCCGATGGTTCTGCTGGTGCCCAAGCAGAGCGGCTTCACCAAAGCATCGCAGATCCTTGAAAAAGACCGGATCGACCTGCCGCTGGTCATGCTGGATGCGAAGGATGTGCTCTCGCGCGCGTTTCAGGCCGGGTTGCGGCAACGCGGAGCGGATTGGATTCCCAGTCTCGAGGTGGGCAGCCTCGACCTTGTGGTGCGCTACGTGGCGGAGGGTTTTGGTGCTGGTCTCGCCCTGAATCATCCGCGTGCGGACCTTCCCGCGAATGTAAAGGTGCTCACCCTTGATGATTTTCCGCCGCTGAGCTTCGGTGCGCTTTGGACGGGACGTTTGTCAGCGCTGGGCGAGGCTTTTCTCGCCGAGGCGACGTCTTTGGCGGGAGAACTGATGGCCTGAGGGCTTACGCAAACAAGTCCGGCCTCGGCTCCACCGCACTGTACGTATTCCAGTAAAGTACGCGTCTTCCCGCCAAGGCACCGCTGGCGAGCAGGCCGAGTGCTTTGGATGTGTAGGTGGGCTCCGTGGGGAAGCATCCGGTTTCGGCCACATCGTTGCCGGCTTGTTCGGACCAAGCGTTGTCTCGTCCGTATCCAGGGCCGGCGTGATCGTCCACCCAGAGCATCTCACCCCAGTTCACCGGACCGTTAAAGCCGTGACGGCGCAGCAGCGCCAGGGTGTTTTCTGCAAGACGTCGCAGCTTGCGCGGCCCGGTCACGATCTTCGGCACGATCCGCACCGCGACGACTCGTGTTTTCAAACCGGCGATGGCAAAACCCAGCAGCAGCCCCGCCGCCGTCGCACAAGTTCCGGTGGGCACCAGCACATCGTCCGGCATGGGCAGTTCTCCTGATTTGACGGCCTGCGCCAGTTCCAGCGCACTCTCCACGATCCCGAGGATGCCGACGGGACTTTTTGAGCCCGGCGGGAGCCAGTAGGGACGGCCTCCTCCCAAGGGACGCAGCAGGGCACGAATGAGCGCCAGCGGCACGGCGACGAAGCTGCCACAGCGCAGCGTCTCCATGCCATAGAGCGGAAGCATGCGTCCATTGTGGTCGATTTCGGGTGTGGCCAGACGTGGTGCCAGCACCGCCCGCGTCTGGAACCCATGCAGACGTCCGAATATGGCCAGACTCACGGCCTGGTGGCTGCCGTGGGGACCCATGGTCACGATGCCTTTCGCTCCCTGGGCATGCGCATGGCCGAGGATGTATTCCAAGGTGCGCACCTTGCAGCCTCCGTACCACGGATGCGTCAGATCTTCTCGTTTGACGCGGAAGTCGGCCAGCCGCCACTTTTCCGCCAACGCGGACACCACGGTGACGGGGGTTGGCCGCGCGATGAGATCGATGGGGTGGGCCAGCGTGTCGAGCCCCGGCGCCACGGCATCCAGAAGTCGCGGAGCAGATGACGGTGCATGAGACTGCGAATGGTGCTGTGCCACGGGCGTGCTGGCGACAGTCGAGGTCTGGTTCTGCTCGGTCATGCGAATAGGCGTCGAAGTTGAGGGAGACGCAGATGAAAGACAAGGCGCATCGTCCTTCAAACCGGCGGCGGTGCCGGCATCATCCTGCGCGGGGTGGACGCAATGCTGTCCGAGGCGCTGTCGAGTTCCCGCCTTGTTCTGAATGCGCGAACAATCGAATGAATAACCATTTGGTACCCGCGTCGGATGGGGGGTCTATGAAAACCAACATTCTTCTCCTCCTTGGTTCGCTGACTGCGGCCGCCACCCTCTCCTCCTGCGTCGGCTTTGACGACTCCTATGGTTACGGCTACGGGTCGTCGTATTCGTCCGGTCCATCCTATTATGGGGGTGGCTACAGCTCCCGGCCGCTGGTCACATACAACAGCTTCAACAGCTACAGCACGCGGCCCTCCTACGGCTACTCCGGTCGCTCCTGTTCCACACCTTCGTTCTCGTCCTTCAGCGGCTTTGGGTTCAGTCGCGGGTCATCAGGCACATCGTCGCATCATTCCAGCCGTGGATTTTCATCGGCGCCGGTGAGCAGCTATTCGCACCACAACTCGTCCGGCAGTTCGCATGCATCTCATGGTGGTTTCAGCTCCGGTTCTCGCAGCGCTCCCAGCAGCTTCGGGGGAAGTTCGCGTAGCGGCTGGGGTGGAGGGTCCTCATCTTCAGGCTCCGGCGGCTTCAGTGGTGGATCGCGGGGCGGCTCGTCGGGCAGTTGGAGTGGCGGTTCCCGGAGCAGTGGTTCCTCGGGTGGCGGTTCCCACAGCGGTTCCGGCAGAAGTTCTTCTGGAAGAACGTTCACCACCGCCAGCAGCCATGGCGGCGGTCATCACGGCAGGCATTGATCGCCGAAACGCGGAAGCCGGATCCCGAGTTCACGCAGCGCCCGAGATTCGTCTCCGGGCGCTGTTTTGTGACCGCAAACAGGTTCGTGTCACCCATGACGGGTGAGGTGGAGTAAACTCGTTTCACCTTTTTTGCTGTCCTCTCCAACAGGGTGTTCTTGGTGAAGAACAGCGCCGCACCGGAGGTCATGCTTTCGATGCATTCGTTCTGTGCGCACCTTGCACAGACCCGCCGTCACCGTCTTGTCGCCGTTTGAACAGAAAGCCTCATCCGCGATGCCAGACTGAGCGAAAGCACGATTCCCCAGGATCTAAATTTGTGAGTAGGGAGCGGGCACGAGCATGATGTTGGTGATGCGCGACACGATCTCCTTGTCCGTGAACCCGGGCGTGGTCTTGAGCTTGGTCCATTCGGGATCGACACGGAAGGTGTTCCAGCCCTGTTCCTTGGCGGCGACATCGTTGAAGGCGAGCATGTAGGTCAGGTTCGGCATCAGCGGACCGACGATGGTCTCGCCGAAGAAGACGGCGTTCAGGCCGCTGCGCTTGAAGATCGCCAGCTCGCCGATGTTGAACATCTCCACCTTCTTTTTCGCGGCCTTCTCGCTGTGGCTTTCATAGACGCGGAGCTGGTACACCTGATTGCCCCTGGCCGGCACCGCCATGGCCGGCATGCCTTCGATGCCTTTCGTCAGCCAGCTCTCGACGCGTTCGTAGATCGCATCCGTCGCCGGGGCGCCGAGGTAATCGGCGGCTTTCTGCTGCAAAGCCGCATCAGCGAGCAGTTCGGTGCTTTTGGCGAACTGCTCGAGCGAGGCGTGGCGCAGCACGACATAGACGAACGGTTTCGGCTCGAGCTTCTCCGGAAGGAACACACCCACGTTGCGTACGCCGAGGCGGTTCAGCGCGGGGATCGCGGCCTCCTTCAGGTAGGCCTCCAGAACAGACTGCTTCTCCGGACTTTTGAGCGAGTACTTGCGGATCTCCACATACTCGCACGCCGGACCACCGGCTGAATTCGCGGCTTCTGCGGTGGGAACGGCACGACTGGCGCCGACGATGCCGGCGGCCGCCACGGTGGATTTGAGAAAGGCGCTTCGTTTCATGGGAGGCGGAAGTGAGACGATGGTGATGCTGACGACTCGGTGGAGAAACGTCAATGCCATTTCTGCCGAAAGGAGCGGGCCCCGCCTGCGCTGTCAGGCTGAAACACTGAGAGACGAAAGCGAATGGATCGTTTTCACGGACCACTTCCCGCCTCATTCGATTTCAATCTCATCCGATCATGCCCTACTTCTTCCATCGATTCACCTTCCTCGCCTTCGCTCTCATCTCGTTTCCCATGGCCGCCAGTGCGGAGGGTGACAAGAAAACGCTGAACGTGCTCTTCATCGGCAACAGCTTCACGGCACGCCACAATCTCTCCACCGTGGTGAAGGTGATGGCGGAGGCGGGCAATTCGGGGCTCACCTTCAACCGCACGAACGTCATCTATGGCGGGCGCACGCTGAAGGATCACTGGCGGCTGGGAACACAGAACATCGTCAAGCAATCGACGCTGACCGAGGCCGAGGAGAAGGCCACGATCGCCGCGCTGGAGAAAGCCGTCGCAGCCGACCCGAAGGACAAGTATGCCCCGAGCGCCCTCGCGCGTCATCGCGAGCTGCTGCCGAAGATCGAAGCCAATCGCAAGACATGGGATGTCGTCGTGCTCCAGTCCTACCGCGATGACATCGAGGGCGATCCCACGCTCTATGCCGAGTATGCGCCGAAGTTCGCCGAACTCATCAAGGCTCAAGGCGCTCGCGTTATTCTCTATGAGACCACGCCGACGACGCAGAACGACAAACCGCTGACCGCCGCGCCGGATTCCGCGTCAGTCCTCGCCAAGGAACGTGCCATCGCTGCGCTGGCGAAGAAAATCGACGCATCTGTCGCTCCGATGGCGCTGGTGGCGCAGCGCTGCCAGACGCAGCGGCCGGATCTGACACTGCGCTTCGTCAATGACGCGCATTTGAACCAGACCATGGCCTATCTCACTGCCTGCACGCTCTACGCCGCGCTCTTCGAAAAAAGCCCCGTCGGTCTGCCCGTCGATTCCATCACCGACACCCGTTCCTTCGAAGGCGAACGGAACGACAAGACCAAGGATCGCGATGGCAATCCCATCACCCGCCAGTTCTCTGACAAAGACCGCTCCGACCTCCAGCGCATCGCCTGGGAAGGCTGGTCGGAGTTTCAGACGCTGCGGTGATGGTTCTTCCACGCAGCCGCCGTATTGGGCTCCATGAGTCGGCTGCCGCGTTTCGCTGGGAGGAAGACCATGAGCTGGGCGCACGGCGTTCTTCTCATGGGCTTGTGCGGCGTCATGACGTTGCATGGAGCCGATGCGATGCCACAGCCTCCGCCACCGGACGACGACGGCGCGATTCCGCAGTCCTTGAACGACGAGACCTTCGAGGCGCTGCTCACGAACTCGCCCTTCACCCGCTCGCTGGGCATTTCCGACTCGCTCATCCTCACGGGCGTCGCGCAGATCGAGAACGATGTCGTCGCCACCCTGTTCGACACGAAAACCATGGAGTCGCATGTGGTCTCCAAAACGGCCAACTATCATGGATGGCAGTTGGTCGGCGTCGGAGGAAACTCAGCCGAGATCCGGACGTGGTCGGCGAGGATTCAGGTCCCGGGAGGAGAGGTCGTCTCCATCCGCTACCAGCAGCCGCCCAAGAAGACCGTCCTGGCAAAATCGGGCGGTGCCTCCAGCGCTTCCGGGGGGGGGCGGGCGGGAAGGCACCGCCCTTGAGCACCGCCCAGCTCGACGAGGCAAAAAGCGCCGCCGTGAACTACAAGGAAGGCTTCAACGCCGACGGCTACCCCAAGGCCCCGCCGCCGGAGATGGTGGCCAAACTCTCGCGCCTGAGCACCTCCCAGCGCGAGGACATCAACCGCACGATGTTCGGCTACCGCAACCAGGGCCTCGGCCTCGACGAACGCCGCAAGATCTATGAGAACCTCGTGGACCGTTCGGTTCAGAGCAGGCGGTGATGTCATCAGCGCCAGCATCGGCCATGCGGCTCTTCGACCCCTGCTGCATGGATCCGACTATCCGAACAAACCCAGGACCGGCTTGCCGGTGGAGAAGGGCGGGCGGGAGAGGCCCGTGTTCATGCCGAGGTCGTTCAGCGGCACGCCCAAGGCATGGAGCACGGTGGCGTGGAGATCCTGGACGGTGACGGGATCGCTGATCGGAGCGGAGGCGGTTTTGTCGGACTCGCCGTAAACGGCTCCGCCGCGAATGCCGCAGCCGGCGACGATGGCGGAGAAGCATTTCGGCCAGTGCTGGCGTCCAGGCGGACCCTTCGTCAGGATGATCGGTGTGCGTCCGAATTCGCCGACGGCGACGACGAGCGTGTCTTCGAGCAGGCCGCGCTGCTTGAGATCGGTGAGGAGCGCGGAGAGCGCCTGGTCGAGACGTGGCAGGCAGAAGTTCATGCCATACGAGCCGGCTCCGAAGGCGTTGCCCATGCCCATGTTCCCGCCATGCATGTCCCAGCTCGAGCTGGGCGGCCCGCCGCCTTTCTCATCCGGCGCGGCACCAACCCAGCCATTCACCGTGATGAAGCGCACACCAGCCTCCACCATGCGCCGGGCGAGCAGCAGATTCTGGCCCAGCGGATGCATGCCGTAGCGTTCGCGCACGGCCAGCGGCTCCTCCTTCAAATCAAACGCCTTCCTGCCTTCCGGACGCGTCATGGAGTCGTAGGCTTTCTCGCGAAGTTCGTTCCAATCCTTGCCTTGCGGATTGTCGGCGAGGAGTTTGGATTCCATGTCAGCGAGCAGCTTGCGCCGTTCCCACAAGCGGGCGGGATCGCCCATGTCATAGATCTCTGGTGGTTTGAAATTCGGCATCGCGGGATGGTTTTCCGCGGAGCCGATGAACACCGGAGCCTGCGCGGATCCAAGATAGCCGCCGGAGCCAATGTTCGGCGCACAGAAGACCGGTTGGCCGACGCATTTGATGAGCCAGGCGTTGGAGACGAGATTCTCCTCGCTCGGCAGATGCTTCGCCACCACGGAGCCGAGATAGGGCAGGCCGTCGGGCTCGCCCTGCTTCACGCGTTCGATCAACTGCCCGCTGAGCAGGTTGTGCATCGCGTCGAAGTGATTGCTGATCGGCCCCGGATGCGTCATCGAACGGATCAGGCAGAAGTGATCCGTCACCTTCGCGAGCATCGGGTGCAGTTCGCTCAGGTGCATGCCCGGCACCTTGGTGCGGATGGGCTTGTACGGCCCGCGGATCTCCGACGGCGCGTCCGGTTTCAAATCCCAGGTGTCGAGCTGGCTCGGGCCGCCGCACAGCAGCAGGAAGATGCAGCGCTTCTTCGAAGCCACCGCCTTGCCCGAGGCGTCCAGCTTGTCCTTCCCGACGACCAGTCCCGGGATGGCGAGGTTCAGAGCGCCGATGCCACCGGCTTGAAGAAACCGGCGACGCGAACTCGGAAGGAGATTCATAAACAATGGCTGTTTGGGATGAACGGGATGTTGCCGATGGCAGCATGCCCCTGCAAATATCGGGGCAGCACAGTTACGGAAGCACCGGCTTGGATTTCTCATGTCAGCATGGAAAGACCGCATTGCCGCTGCCTTCGGATCACTCAAACAACGGCGGCAGGTTCCTCGCACCATGCAGGACGCGTAGCACCTCGATTTCGTGGTTCATCTCACGGTAGAACAGCAGATACGTCGGATACTGGTCTGCGGGGAGGAATCGGATACCTACAAAGCGTGGTGCGCTGAAGCGCGGGCGGATACCAAGGCCGGGATGCAGGGCGAGCCGCTCGGCGGTGTCCAAAAGGTTCTCGCGCACGGCCTCAGCGGCCACGGGATTGTCCTGGGCGATGTGGCGGGTGATCTCTTCCAGATCAGCCACCGCCAGTGGATTGAAGACAACGGTCTTCATGTCTGCTTCCGCCGCAGTTCCGAGACGGGAACGCGCCGTCCTGGATGCTGAAGCGCTTCATCCAGCAGGGATTCAAGCGCCTGGCTGGCACGATGCCCAAACACCGTCTGAATCGCTGCTTCCACGGCAGAATCCACAGAGCTGAATTGACCGCTGGCGACTTGTTCGCGCAGCAGGGCTTCGGCAGGTGCAGTCAGGGTGGCGGTCATGGCCAAAAGCTATCTCTGGCCGGAAACGAGGCAAGCAGACAAATCGAAGCAGCATGCCGAACTGCGATGGCAGCAATCAGAGTTGTCGTTTGTCAGACACTTGCAGCCTGAC
>DAORHS010000102.1:0-10046 GCA_035438165.1 Prosthecobacter sp. | reverse complement strand
CATCGCGATGGCGCTCGCGGGCGCCTGCCTCGGCTTTCTTTGGTTCAATGCCCATCCGGCCAAGATGTTCATGGGGGACACGGGGTCGCTCGCGCTTGGCGGCTGCATTGCCGCCCTGGCGATCGGCTGCAAGCAGGAGATCGTGCTCGCGCTCGTCGGCGGCGTGTTTGTGATGGAGGCCATGAGCGTCATCCTCCAGGTCTGGAGCTTCAAGAAGCGCGGCAAGCGCATCTTCCGCATGGCTCCGATCCATCATCATTTCGAACTCGGAGGCTGGCACGAGAACCAGGTCATCGTGCGCTTCTGGGTGCTCTCGCTGCTCTTCGCCATGCTCGGTCTTGCCACGCTCAAACTTCGTTGATTCATGCTCTTCGCCTCCCAGCACATCGCCATTCTCGGTGCCGGCCGCAGCGGCCTCGGAGCCGCGCGTCTGGCGCGGATGCATGGCGCGGAGGTGACGGTGTTTGATGAAGGCGAGGCGGTGAAGACGGACAGACTGGACGCCGAGGGCTTCAAATCGGTCACAGGCCGCGCGGCTTGCGATCTGGTCGTCAAACCGGGTGAGTTTCAGCAGGTCGTTATCAGCCCGGGGCTCGACGAGCACTGGCCGCTGCCAAAGAAATTCACGGATGCCGGCACACCGCTCGTCGGTGAGACCGAATTCGCCTTCCGCCTGACCAGCATGCCCATGGCGGCGATCACCGGCACGAATGGCAAGAGCACCTGCACCGAGTTGATCGCGACGCTGTTCAACGGCTGCGGCATGAAGTCGCTGCCCTGCGGCAATCACGGAGTGTCCTTGAGCGAGGTTGTCGCCAGCGGCGTGCGCTACGATGTGCTTGCGCTCGAGATCAGCAGCTTCCAGCTCGAAACGATCCGCGACTTCCGCGCGAGGGCCAGCCTGTGGCTCAATTTTGCGCCGGATCATCTGGACCGCTATCCAAACATGGAGGCCTACTTCGCGGCGAAGGCGCGCATCTTTGAAAACGTCACTTCGGACGATGTGGCCATCGTGCGCGCGGGTGAAAGCGTTTCATCGGGCGCCGCGGATCGCTGGACCTTCTCTGCCTACGGTGCGGAGGCAGGCTACACCTACAACGCCGGCATTTTTTACCATCTCGGCCAGGAGATCGGCAGGGCGGGCGGCTTAAAACTGCGCGGACGCCACAACATGGAAAACGTTCTGGCGGCGCTCATGACCGGCCGTGTGTTTGGGCTGCAGTTCTCCAGCATGCTGAAGGCGATGGAAAGCTATGAGCCACCACGGCACCGCTGTGAGCTCGTACGCACCCTGCGTGATCGTGAGTACATCAATGACTCGAAGGCCACGAATTTGCATGCGCTCGAAGCCTGTCTCCGCTCCCAGGAGCGTCCGATCGTGCTCATTGCCGGCGGCAAGGACAAGGAGCTTGATTACACGCCGCTGCGAGCAGGTTTGAACGGTCAGGTGCGCTCAATGGTGCTGATCGGCGAGATTGCCCCGCAGCTCGAGAAAACTTTTGGTGATCTGCTGCCCTGCCGGTGTGCCGCCGACATGGCAGACGCCGTGCGCCTGGCCACCGAGACCTCCCAGGCGGGCGATGCGATCATCCTCAGCCCAGGCACCTCCTCCTTTGACATGTACACGGGCTATGCCCAGCGCGGTGACGTGTTTCGTGACGCTGTGAACGCCCTGAATTGAATTTTAAAACTCCGAATCCCGACAACCCAGGCCCCAAGGTCCTATGAAAAAGAAAGCCAAGACCAAAGAAACCAAGCTGCTGCTCAACCTGATGGATGGCGAGCGGCATCGTCATCGCGTGGCGCTCGTGACCGAAGAAGGTGAGTGGAACCAGCACGAGCCGAACTCCGGAATGGCGCGCATGTTTGTCGTCATGTTGCTGATCCACGTGGCCCTCATCGGTGGCATCATCGTCTATGACTTCATGGGGGACGAAGAAGCGCCGCAGCAGACGGTGACGCAGGCGACGCGTGCGATGAGCCCTGACAACGGACTGCCTCAAACGGCTCCGGAGGTCGTCAGCGCGCAGGCGCAGGCGGCGGCGGACACCGGGCAGTATGACAACTACGAGATGCGTTCGGGGGATTCGATCAAATCCATCGCGGCCAAGTTTGGCTCCACGGAAGCGGAGATCACCAGGCTCAACATGATCGACAAAGGACTGCAAATCGGTCCCGGAACCATGCTGCGCGTGCCGAAACAGGCCGTGCCGAGCGCGATTCCCGTGGATCCGAAAACGCTGAAGCCGATCGCCGCTGGCGGAGACGTGCCTCAGGCCGTTGCGGTTGCTGATCAGCCGCCTCAAACGAAGGTGCCGAGCGAAGCCGTGAAGCCTGCCGATGCGCCTGCGAGTTTGTCTGCTGCGGCGCTGACACCGATGTCCCTCGTGGCACCTGACGAAGCACCGCCTGTAGCGCCGTCACTTGCGGCTGCGGCCAACATGCCGGCCACCGCCTCTGCTCCGCCTGAAAGCGCTGCTGAGCTGCCGCCGCCTTCCAATCCGCGTGTGGTGTCCCTGCTGCAGGAGAACGCACCCACCGTGGCAGAGGAGAAACCAGTCGTTTCAAAACCCAAAGAAGAACCCAGGCCCATCGTCAAAGCGGAGCCGAAGCTGCTGGCGAAACCGAGCCCCGTGCCGCCGCCGACGCAGATGCTGAAAAAGATCGCCGAGGCTCCGCCTGCCACCAAGAAAACCGAACCGGCCAAAAAGGCTGCGGATACGCCGCCCAAAACCGTGGCCAAAACAACCCCTGCACGCACGCATGTGTTGAAGTCGGGCGAGACGCTGTACCGTCTCTCGACGAAGTATGGAGTTTCCGTGTCCTCCCTTCAGAAGGCCAACAACATCAAAAACCCCAACGCCATGCGCGAGGGGATGAAGCTGGTGATCCCGGCGAAGTAAACTTCGCGTTCGCTGTTCTCAGTTCGCCGTTAGCGGTTGAACAGAGAACCGCGAACAGAGAACCGCGAACCATTCATGGCCAGACACTCCATCATCCTGCTCATCCTTGCGGCGTTGTCGTTGATCGCGCTGGGCATTACCATGCTGGCGAGCACGACGTTCGAAATCGCCCAGGAGGGCGGTGAGGACTACGTCACGCTGTGGCGGCAGCTCGGCTGGCTGGGAGTCGCGACGGTGGCGTGTGTGATCATGGCGGTGGTTGATTACAATGTGTGGATGCGCTGGCGCTGGCACATCTTGATCGCTTCGGCCGTGCTGCTGGCGCTGTGCTACGTGCCGATGATCGGTGTGAAGATCAATGGATCGAAGCGCTGGATCGGCCTGCAGGCGCTCGGCGTTTCGGGTTTTCGTCTGCAGCCCTCCGAGTTTGCCAAGATTGCGCTGATCATCGCTCTGGCGGGGTGGTTTGGCACGCATGAGGCCCTGACCCGCACGTTCTGGCGCGGCTTTGTGCTGCCGGGGTTGATCCTGCTGGGCGTCGTGGCGCTGATCGGCTGCGAGTTTGACCTTGGCAGCGCCCTGTTGGCCTCGGTGGTGGGTCTGGGTGTGATGTTTGTCGCGGGAACCAAGATGCGTTACCTCGCCATCATTGTTGTGCTCTGCGGCGGCGGCCTCGCGGCGGGCATCAAGTTCCTGCCGAACCGGTTTGAGCGCATCATGGTCACGTTCGACCTCGAAAATCACCGGGAGGACCTCGGATTGCAGCAGTGGGTGTCGAAGCTGGCCTTCGGCTCCGGTGGCCTCGAAGGGCGCGGCCTTGGCGAAGGGCGCATGAAGCTCTCCTACCTGCCTGAGGCGCACACGGACTTCATCTTTCCGATGGTCGGGGAGGAGCTGGGCATGCGCGGCACGGCGGGCGTGGTGCTGGCCTTTGCGGTGCTGGTGATGGCCGGGATGGTGGTTTCTGCGTACGCGCCAAACCGATTTGGCAAGCTTTTAGGCGCCGGAGTGACATTTTTGCTCGGAATGGAAGCGCTCTTGAACATGGGCGTGACCACTGCTTTGCTGCCCAACAAGGGGTTGCCGCTGCCTTTCGTAAGTTACGGAGGGTCCAGTCTCGTCGCCGCGATGGTCGCGGTGGGCATCCTGATCAACATCCATCGCCAGGGCGTGCATCTGACGTGGGATCAACTCCCGGTGATCCGCAGAAAACGCCGCTGGACTCCCCAGCTTTAGCCTTTTGAATCGTAGTGAAACAGAAAAATTCGAAGTCCATCCACGTGCTTATCGCGTGTGGTGGCACCGGGGGGCATTTGTTCCCCGGCATTGCCGTCGGTGAGGTCCTGGCCTCACGCGGTCACGATGTGACCCTTCTCATCAGCGAAAAGAAAATCGACACCCTGGCCGCCTCCGGGCATCCGGACCTGCGGTTTGAGAAAATGCCGTTTCTCGCCATGCCGAAGCCGTGGTCGCCGAAGATGATCGGCTTCCTCAAGGGTCTCTGGAAGGGCACGAAGGCCTGCCGGAAAATCATTCGCGACCACGAAGTCGATGTAGTCCTCGGCATGGGCGGATTCACCTCGTTTGCGCCGTTGTATGCCGGGCGCAAGGAAGGCTGCTGCACGCTCATCCACGAAAGCAACGCCATCCCCGGCAAGGCCAACAAGCTCAACGCACGTTACAGCGACATCGTTCTCTGCGGCCTGGAAGCCTGCAAACAGCACTTCCCGAAGCATGGCGACGTGCGCGTGGTCGGTACGCCGATCCGCAGCAGCATGCGGAAGCAGAACGGCGATGATCCGCGGGCCTTCTTCAAGCTCGACAAGGACAAGCGCACCCTGCTCGTCATGGGCGGAAGCCAGGGTGCACGCGGTGTGAACCGCGCTGTGGGTCAGGCGCTCGACCAGTTTGAAAAAATGGGCATTCAGTTGCTGCACATCGCCGGACCGACCGATTACGAAGAGGTGCGCGATGTGTACGCCAAGATTCCGCTGCTCAAGCAGCATGTCGCCGCGTTCTGCCACCGCATGGACCTAGCCTACCGTGCCGCTGATCTCGCCATTGCGCGTTCCGGGGCCTCGTCGATGGCAGAACTGGCTTATTTCGGTGTGCCGAGCCTGCTGGTGCCCTATCCGTATGCCGCGGAGGATCATCAGACCCGTAACGCGGAGATCTTCGACAAGGCCGGCGCCGCAAAGCTCATGCGCGAGAGCGATTTGAATGCTGACACCCTCGCTGATGCCGTGCGCAGCATCTTCAATGATCCCCGCAAGGCCGGAGAGATGAAGAAAGCGGCTCAAAAGCTCGCGGTGAAAAATTCAGCGGAGAAGATCGCGGACCTGCTGGTCAAGGCGGTGAAGTAGCCCGCCGCACGGCGAGTTTGCCGATCTTGCCAAATCTTGTGCGCCTCGCCCCGTGGCGTGATCCCCGTTTGAAAGGCGGGGCGGAGTCGGTATGTATCCGGCCCTCAAAACCCAACTCGACACTTTATGAACCTGACACGGACAGCCTACGGAACCTGGAGCGGCGGACGCTTCATGCATTATGGAGAACAGCTCACTGAGGAGCACTACATGCAGCTCATGCGCGATTCGTTTGCCAAGGGTGTGCGCACATTCGTGACGGCTGACGTGTATGGCGTGGGTCGTGCGGACGCGCTGCTGGGCGAGGCGCTCAAGGGCATCCCGCGTGAGGAATACTGCCTCGCGGGTATCATCGGCCACGACATCTACGAAGGAATTCGCCAGGGATCACGGGGCTACCCGCGTTTCACCGACCCCACGCTGCGCGGACCGGACAAGTACTACGACTACCTCAAAATGGCGGCGGAAAAGAGCCTGGAGCGCTGCCAGACCTCGAAGTTTGACCTGCTGATGCTGCACAACCCGGACAGCATCGCCTACACGAGTGAGAAGGTATGGGATGCGTTCACCGCCCTGAAAACGGAAGGTCTGACCGACCGCCTCGGCATCGCCCCCGGACCGGCAAACGGCTTCACGCTCGACATGATCGAGTGCTTTGAGCGTTTCGGCGACCGCATGGACTGGGCGATGATCATTCTGAATCCATTAGAGCCCTGGCCCGGCCAGCACGTGCTTGGCGCAGCGGAAAAGAACGGCGTCGATATTCTGGCCCGCGTGGTCGATTACGGCGGCTTGTTCCACGATGACGTCAAACCCGGCCACAAATTCCGCGATGGCGACCACCGCACACACCGCCCCGGCGACTGGATCGAGCATGGCGTCGAAAAACTCGAAAAAGTACGGCCCTTTGCCGAGAAGCATGGCCTGACGATGCTCCAGCTCGCCTGTCTGTGGACGCTGGGCAACAAGGCGGTGAAAAGCGTGGTGCCCACGCTCATTCAGGAACACGGTGAAGGTGCGCGCAGCATTGAGAGCAAGCTCGACGACCTCGCCGCCCTGCCCGAGCAGTGCCTCAGCGCGGAGGAAATCGAAACGATCCGTCAGATCGGTGACAACACCGGCTGCATGGCGCTCAAGGGCGCCAGCCAGCGCCACGAAGGCCAGGAACCACGCGCCGACGAATGGCCGATGCGCCCAGATCTGCTTGATCTCGCGACGCGCTGGAGTTTGGGCACTTCGTGGTAGTGCATTTGCATCTTGACGGTTCCGCGCTGAAAGAGTCACCCATCATTCATGATCGAGGCAGACTTCATCATCGTCGGAACCGGAGCGGGCGGACTGGTCGCGGCGTTGCACGCCTCCGAGCATGGCCGGGTGGTGATGATCACAAAGCGTGGTGTGCTGGACTCAAACTCGAACTGGGCGCAGGGCGGCATCGCCTGCGTGACGTCGGAGGATGATTCCATCGAGAAGCATGTGAGCGACACGCTCATTGCCGGCGCCGGTTTGTGCAAAGAAGCGGCCGTGCGCACGATTGTCAGCGAGGGCCCCGCGCGCATCGCGGATCTCGTGAAATGGGGGGTGCATTTCGACCAACGCGAGGCGGTGGACGGCCACCTGGAGTTTGATCTGACCCGTGAGGGCGGCCACACGGCCCGCCGCGTCCTGCATGCCGCGGATGCCACCGGGCGCGAAATCACGGAGAAACTGCTCGCCGCCGTTCGCGCCAGCCCGAACATCACGATCTACGAGAACCACTACGCCATCGACATTCTGACGACGGCCAAACTGGGGCTGGTTTCCGAGGACCGCGTGCTTGGGCTGTATGTACTCGATGAAAACAGCGGCGAGGTGCACACCTTCCGCTCGGACCGTGTGATCCTCGCCACTGGGGGCTGCGGACGTGTTTACTTGTACACGACGAATCCTCGAGTCGCGACGGGAGACGGGGTGGCGATGGCCTGGCGTGCGGGCGCGACGATTTCGGACATGGAGTTCATCCAGTTTCATCCGACCTGCCTCTATCATCCGCAGAAGCGCTCTTTCCTCATCACCGAGGCGATGCGTGGCGAAGGTGCGCGGTTGATCGACAAGGACGGTGAGGAATTCATGCCGCGTTATGACCCGCGGGGCTCCCTGGCCCCTCGTGACGTCGTTGCGCGTGCGATCGACCACGAAATCAAGCGCACCGGCGGCCCCTGCGTCTATCTCGACATCAGTCACCGGCCGGCGGACTTCATCGCGAGTCATTTCCCGAACATCCAGAAGGCCTGTCTCGATGTCGGCATCGACATCACCAAGGAGCCGATCCCGGTCGTGCCTGCGGCGCATTATCAGTGTGGCGGCGTCCTCACAGACGTGAATGGAGCCACCAGCATCCGGGGCCTCTGCGCCGTGGGCGAGGTCGGCTGCACCGGCTTGCATGGTGCGAATCGTCTGGCGAGCAATTCGCTGCTTGAATGCTGTGTCACCGCGCAGCGTGCGGTGGTGCACCTGCTCAAAAAGATCCCCAAGGGCAAGCAGGCCGAGCAGAGTTATGAATTGCGGCCCTGGCAGACCAGCGGCGTCGTGGAGAATGATGAACTCGTCGTCATCTACCACAACTGGGACGAAATCCGCCGCCTGATGTGGGACTACGTTTCCATCGTGCGCACGAACAAGCGCCTGCAGCGTGCCGCCGCCCGCCTGCGCAACCTCAAGCGCGAGGTGCAGGAGTTTTACTGGAACAACCACGTGACCAGCGAAATCCTTGAACTGCGCAACCTCGTCGAAACCGCCTCCCTCATTGTCGAGTGCGCCATTCGCCGTCACGAGAGCCGGGGCCTGCATTACACCCTGGATTATCCGCAGACGGATGACACAAGACCGCCGCAGGACTCGACTCTTCGTCGCTATTGAAATTATTGTTGATGCTGCTCGGTTTGTGCTGGTAGCGGGGCATCACGCATTTCGAACGGCCCTCACGGACTTGTGTCCACCTTACGGTAGTCTGGATGCTCCGCCCCCGCTTGGTGAATTACAGATTGCGGTTTACCCCTGAAACCTGTTACATTTCTTTCAATTCGCCCCCATGTTTGCCGAACGTTCCATCAGCTCATTGATCGTCCTAGCCTCCTTTGCGACGGCGGTTTCGGCATTCAGTCAGAGCGCCTCGTCGGTGTCAGCAACGGGTGCCGTGGCAGCTTTGAAGAAGAATGGCACCACGACATCGGCTTCAAAGGTCGGTTCCGTGACGAAATCAGAGGCGCAGCCGTCCCGCAGCATTGCCGCTTCATTGCCCAATTTCAGCGCCCCCGCCATGCCGCATCTGGGCTATTCGAGGTATCCATGGAAGGTGGACATCGTCGCCACGGTCTTCTGGGTGGGTGAGCAGCCGACGGAAAACAATCCGACGCCCAATGACAAGAGTTCCTGGGACACCCAGTGGATGCAGAATTTTGGCGGCTATGACGATCCTGATCCCACGAAACGCACGGACAGCTTCACGCCGGTTGGATTCACTCCGAAACAGAATCCGTTCTACGTCGCGCTGCCGTACAACGACTGCATCAGTTACAATTCGCACAAAGCGGAGGCTTCCAAGGTCATTCCGTGGTTCAAGCAGCGCTTCACACGCTCCGGCAGGACCGTGCTAAAGGGCCAGTGGATCGCCATTCGCCACGGCAACCGCGTCTGCTACGCCCAGTGGGAGGACTGTGGCCCCTTTGTCACCGACGACCATGACTATGTCTTCGGCAGCGCCCGCCCGAAGAACACCAGCAACAACGGTGCGGGCATCGACATCTCCCCCGCCATCCGCGATTACCTCGGCCTCAAGAGCATGTCCCGCTGTGACTGGCGCTTCGTCGATGTGAGCGAGGTTCCCGCCGGTCCCTGGCGCAACATTGGTGACAACAACCATTTCGTCCGCCAGCAGAAGGTGGAGAAGGAACGCGAGCACACCGCCATCTCCTCCCGGCTCGAAGAACTCCGCCGCATGCGCGACGCGTATTTTCAGCAGAACGGCACCCGATAATCACACCAGCCCGCGCCTGACCAGCGATTCTTCCATCGCACGGTCGAGCAGCAGCACAGCGAGTGACTGCGTGGCGTCATCAAGCAATTGCGTGGCGGTTTTGAGGGATTTGGCGTCGTGACCGGGGGATTCGAGCAGGCGGCGGACGTTAGCAGCATGCTTGAGGACATCTGAGCGCTCGTCATCCGTGATGGCATCGCCGAGCTGGGTGAGCGCGGTATCGACGGCGGGCAGCAGTTCCTCGGCCTTGAGCTCCGCCTCGGTCCAGATGCGCTCGTTCATGTCCTCGAAGGCGAAATCGACGCTCTCGGCGATCATCTGCTCGACGCGTTCGTCTTCCACATCAATGGCGGTGCCGCGAATTTCGAGCGTCGTGTCGGTAAGGGTGGCGGTGTCGCGGGCGAGGACGTGGAGAATGCCGTTGGCGTCGAGACTGAACTGCACGCCAACTCTCGCGCTGCCTTTCGGTCCGGGAGGGAAGGGCACTTCGATGCGGCCAAGCTCCCAGTTGTCCTTCGCCAGCTCACGTTCGCCCTGCAGGATGCGGATGAGCATCGAATCCTGATTCGCGACGGCATTGGTGAACATCTCGCCAGCCTTGGCGGGGATCGTCGTGTTGCGCGGGATGATGATGTTCATCAGGCCGCCGAAGGTTTCGATGCCGAGCGAGAGCGGGGTGACATCGAGCAGCAACACCTGACGCAGACTGCCGCTCAAAATGCCCGCCTGGATCGTGGCACCGAGAGCGATGGCCTCGTCGGGATT
>DAORHS010000101.1:0-10066 GCA_035438165.1 Prosthecobacter sp. | reverse complement strand
TCCACCACCGCCGATGACAACCACAGATGATGCGGCGCTGCGCCAACAGACCGAACAGGTTCTGGCCTACAATCAAAAGCTGACCATAGAGGAAAAAGCGATGGTGGAATTCATGCGCGACGGCCCCCGGTCAACCGGCCAAAGCGGCCACTGGCTGCGATTTGCCCAAGATGTGTCGAGACGCGACAAGCACACCCTCGACCAGGATGTGAAGCTCTATTTCGTGATCGCAAACGTGGCACACGACGCTTTCATAGCCTGTTGGGAAACGAAACGATTTTACGACAGTTCGCGCCCCTGGACCTTGGTGCGGCACTATTATGCCGGACAGCGAATCATTGGCTGGGCAGGGCGTGATGGCGGAACGAAGGAAATGCCTGCGGAGGATTGGCATCCTTATTCACCGCCATCATTCATCACCCCTCCCTTTCCAGGCTATACCAGCGGACATGCCACCGTCAGCGGTGCCTGCGCCAAGATGCTCGAACTCTTCACTGGCAGTGACAACTACGGCTTCATCGAACAACGCCGACATTGTGAACTCACCGAGTCCAACCCAGGATCGGAGGTCAGTCTCAACCTGCCCACCTTCTCATCCGTCGCAGAGATGGCCGCCCTCTCGCGAGCGCTGGGAGGCTACCATATCCCGGTTGATAATGATGTCGGACTCAAAGTGGGGCGCGAGATCGCGGTTTGGAGTTGGCCAAAGTACCAGGATTATTTCAAAGGGGCCGCCCAAGTGCGATCCAAGTGATTTGGAAAGTTAACTGCCGAAGCGCGCAAAAGAGGCGTGTTGGCGCTGACATATCCCAAGTCGAACACCTCACTCCACCGGCTCCGCCATACCATCGGCCTGCTTCGGCTCGGAGGGCAGCAGGGAATGGCCAGTGCGTCAGTCGGCAGTGTGTCAGTAATTCCGTATTGGAACGGCTCTCCTCCTTCTCGCGTTCCGTTTGTACCGACCCGCTGTCCTGCTGTCCCACCGACCCACTGATCCACCAGCTCACCGTTCCTTCGCCAGCTTGTTGTACTTCTCCACCAGCTCGTTGAACTCAAGCGTTCGGGCGTTGAGCTTTTCGATGGCCGCGTCACGCTCGCGGGCGAGCTGTTTGAGCAGCTCGTTCTGCTTTTCGATGGCGCTGTTCTGGGCGGTGACGGCAGAATTGTGCTCCTTGATCGCCTCGCTGCCTTTGCCAAAGGCGAGCCGGGCGGCCTCCAGCCCGTGCTGCATCTGCATCAGCTCGCGCATGTAAACGGCGATGGTGACGCCGCGGGCGACGGAGTCCTGCGAGAGATCGTTGTAGTCGCGGGTGACTTCGACCAGCTTGGCCTCGACTTCGGCGCGGATTTCGGTGAGCCGCGCGATTTCCTTTTCATACTCGCGCACCTTCCGCAGTGCCTCGACCTTGGCGCGGTTTTCGGCCTCGAGCCTCTTCACGAGATCGGCGATGTGGCCGCGGTAGCGGTCCTCGCGCTGCCATTGCACGACACAGACGGCGCAGAGGCCGAGGGAGATGAGGACCAGCAGCGTGGTGAGCAGGCGCTTCATGCGTCAGGGATTCGGCTTGGCGGCTCCGGCCGGTTTGACGTTGAAGGCCACCTTGGTGAAGCCGACGCGCTTGGCGGCGTCGAGCACCTTCACGAGGTCGGCGTAGCGCGTGTTCACATCGGCGCTGATGTAAACCGGCGTCGCGGGATCTTTGCCGAAGCGCTCGGCCAGCTTGCGATCAAGCTCTGGCAGAACGATGGCGGTCTTGTCGAAAAACACGTCACCGGCCGCATTGACGGCGAGGTTGATCATGTCCGGCTTGAAGTCGGACTGCGCAGACGACGCGACGGGCAGATTGACCTTGATGGTTTGCTGCTTCGACATGGTGAGGCTGACCATCATGAAGGAGGCGAGCAGGAAGAACATCACGTCGATGAGCGGGATGATTTCGAGGCGGGTCTTTCGCTCGGGGAGTGGAGAGTGAAGCTTCACGGGGGATGACGAAATCAGAATGACGAAGGACGAAGGAATGACGAATTCCAAATGACGAACATAGAGCAGGCTTGGGGGATTTTAGGCATTCGAGCTTCGGATTTATTTCGTCATTCGGATTTACTCATTCGTCATTTTCCAGCTCCGCTTCATGCTTTCGTGCCGACTTTATCAAAGCCGTGCTGTGCTGCCAAAATGAGCACGTTGTTCGCGGCGGCTTCGAGTTCAAACTTCAACGCGGCGAGGCGTGAGTGGAAGTAGTTCATGGGCACCAGCGTGCCAATGGCGATGCCGAGGCCGGCGGCGGTGGCGATGAGCGCCTCGCCGATGCCACCGGTGACTTTTTCAACGGCGAGCTCACTGCTGCCGATGCTGGTGAAGCTGCCCATGATGCCGGTGACGGTGCCGAGCAGGCCGAGAAGCGGCGCGAGGGTGACGATGGTGTCCATCGCGCTCAAAAAGCGGCCGGCATCCCTCAGTTCCTGTCCGGCGGCGACTTCGAGCGCGCCCTGCATGCTGGTGTGGCGGTGCTGCAGGCCATGGTGAAGCATGCGCACCACGGGATCGCTGGATGTGGAGGATTGCGTGATGGCTTTGGCGAGATCGCCGGACTCCAGCGTCACATAGACTTCTTCAAGCTGCTTCGGCGAACGCCTGGTCGCGAAGCGCAGCCACCAGAACACGCGCTCAATGAAGACACAGATGGCGAAGAGGGTTACGACGGCAATGGGCCACATGATGGGGCCGCCTTTGTGGAAGAGATCGACGACGACGTTGGCGAGGAGAGGAGGCATGGGTGCGGGAGCTTTGAGCAGAAAGAGTGCGTCCAAATGACGAAATCAGAATGTAGAATAACGAATGAACTTTAGCGCAGGCGGAAGGTGAGCGGGAGGGTGTAACGGTTCGAAGAACCTCCCGGCCAGCGCCAGTTCCGCCGCACCCAGGAGGCGGCGTATTCGTCCAGGGCGCTGAAGCCGGTGCTGCCCATGACGGTGACTCCTTCCACCGCGCCGGATGGACCGACGCTGATGCTCAGCCGCACGGTGCCCTGCATGCCAGCGCTGCGTGCGAAGGTGGGATACGGTGGTGAGGGGAACTTGCCACGGCCGGTGCCCGATGTGCCCGTGCCGTCGGCCGTGCCTGATTGAGAGGTGGTGGATGGAGCACCGCTGCTGCGTGCAACGGTCTGTGTACGCGGTCGTGGCGGAGTCGGTGCCGGCCTGGGTTTGACCACGGGGTCCACAGGACGCAGGGCGTCTTCGATCTTCGGCGCGGTGGGCACGGCAAAGACATCCTCCAGCGTCATCGCTTCGGCGACCTCCGGCAGGTCAAGCGTCTCGGGCGGAGTCTCAACGGTTTCCGGAATCTCCACCGGCAGCAGCGGCTCGGTTTCGGCGGGCTCTTCTTCACTGGCTTCGAGCGCCTGTAGTTCGGCCATGGAGGTCTCGATCATGGTCTGATCGGCTGCCACATCGTCTTCAAGGCTGATGAGATGAATCGGCGGCACATCGGCGGCGAAGATGCCGATGATCCCGGTGGTGAGAAAGCTTCCGGTGATGCCTACGATCCAGCATAATGCCACCCAGGACCGCGCCGAACTACGACGCCGTCGGGCGCCCGACGAGACGGCGGCGGCAGGCTTTGCGGAAGAGATGGCACGATCGAGGCCCATGGGGGGCAGCGTGTGTATCACGGAGGAGTTCATTTCTCAAGACAGGGGGCGGATGTGGAGAATGAAACGCAAGAAAGCACTGTCAATTTGCAATTGAGACTCGTTCGCATTATTTTGCCTAAATTGTTGCCCCTGCCTCCTATATTGTTACCAAGCGCCCCGTGGCATGACCCAATCGCAAGCTCAACATGACCCGCCCGAGGACCGCAATGCGGTGGCAAAAGTCTGGATGCAGCGCGGCATTGCGCTGCTCTCAGCGGACAGTGCGGCAGCGTTGCCAGAAGCACTGAATTGTTTTGAGACAGCACTGGCAATACGTCGCGAGCTGCCGTTTGAGGGGAGTGCGTGGTTTCGCTGGCTGCTGACCGCGTGCTGGATGAACCGGGGTGATGTGCTGACGCGGCTCGGCGGGACGGAGAGATTGATTGAGGCCGTGCACAGTTTCGACGAGGCCATTTTCCATCTGGAACGTCTGCCCTTGGAGGAGGATCCGCAGTATCGGGGGCGGCTGGCGCTGGCATGGATGAACCGGGCGCTCGCGCTGCGAGCCCAGGCACAACCCACTGCATTGAACGAAGCACTGCTCTCGCTGGATCGCTCCCAAACCGTGCTGGAAGAGAGCGTGACGGCAGAGCGTCCGATGAACACGACGATGCTGGCGACTTTGATGATCAACCGTGCCGCGTTGCTGCTGGAACTTGCAACACCGAGAATGCTTGAGGCGATGCAGGATGCGGAAGCGGTGCTGATCTTGTGCCAGCCGACAGAGAAGGTGATTTTGCAGGCGGCTGAGATTGGCTTGAAGGCACGGCATGTGTTTTGCCATGCGGTGGCGCGGCTGCTGGAAACAACACCGGTGGACACAACGCGTGCGGATGACTGGATCATCCAGGCCACGGACAAGGTGGATGAGGCGATGCATCTCACCGCATGCTGGGAGCCCAGAGGAACGGCACCGCATTTCGGCACCCTGCGGCATGAGCTGTTTCGTTATGGCTGTAGCATGCTCCTGGCCTACCAGCCGCATTTCCTGGCGGAGTTTTTGCTGGATGTGCTCGATCCGGAACGGGGATCGCCGTTGCTGGCCCAAAAGGAGGAGCTTTGCCAGGCGGGGTTGGAGGCGTTGGATCAGGCGGCGGCGGTGCTCCGGCGCCGGGGCCCGCTGGATCTTGGCCTGCAGGGTGTGGACCGGCTGATTGTGGTGCTCGAGTCGCTGAAGAAGGCGTCCGCCAGGCTGCACTTTCTGCATCGGCAGAAGTAAACGGGACACTTTTTGACCGGCGGGAAAATTTTAGCTTCAAAGCGGTTGACGCGGCCTCAAACTGAGACTTTGTCGCAACTCGTTAATGAAACAGAATCTCAGTATCATTAACATGAACATCCCCTCAGCCCCTCGCCCCATGCAAACCAAACTCGTTCCTTCCGCCAGTCGTCGTGTTCTCCAGTCCGGTGCCGAAACTCTTTCAATCACCACTCTGCTTTGCGCCGCAGGCGGTCTGGCGGCTCAAACTGCCGGCAGCAAACCCGTGACCGAAACCGAGACCGACGAAGTCTTCACCGACATGAAGGAGGTCGTCATCGAAGCCGAGGGCCAGGTGTACAACCCCAACCGGCTCCTGAATTCCAAATACACGGAGCCGCTGCGTGACATCCCGCAGACCATCACGGTCATTCCCAAGGCCTTGATCGAAGATCGCGGCGCCTTCAGCCTGCGCGATGTGCTGCGCAACACCCCGGGCATCTCCATGCAGGCCGGCGAGGGTGGTGGCGGACTGCCGGGTGACTCCGTGAGCATCCGCGGCTTTTCCGCCCGCACGGCCTGGTTCACGGACGGCATGCGCGACTACGGCGCCTACAACCGCGACCCCTTCAACACCGAGCAGGTGGAGGTGGTGAAAGGCCCCTCCTCCTCCAATGCCGGACGCGGTGCCACCGGCGGCTCGATCAACATGGCCACCAAGATGGCTCACTTGGGAAGAGACAATCTCAGCACCCTCTCCTACGGATCCAGCAATCTCTACCGCAGCACGATGGATGTGAACGAGCAGTTGAGCGATCACATCGCTCTGCGCTTCAACGGCATGTATCACAGCGCCGACACGCCCGGTCGCGATGAGGTGGAGCAGGAGCGCTGGGGGATCGCCGGGTCGCTGGCCTTTGGCCTCGGCACGGACACACGTCTCTTCCTCAACTACCAGCACATGGATGAAAACAACCTCCCGGACTACGGCATTCCATGGGTGCCCACCAACGGTGCCGGTCCCTTTACCGGAACAGGTGCCCCCTTGAACGGGTACGTGAACCAGGCCCCGCCCGTGAGTTATGACAACTTCTACGGCAACCGGGCGGTGGACTACGAGGATGTTGATAATGACACCCTCTCCGCGATTCTGGAGCATGATTTCTCCGACAAGGTGAAACTGCGCAACATCCTGCGCTATTCGCGCACCTACCGCGATTCGATCTACACAGCGCCGCGGTTCACCGACACTGACACCGTCACTGCCGGCAACCAGTACACCAGCCAGCTCAACCGCCAGTCCCAGCGCCGCCGGATGACCTATGAGGCCATCGCGAACCAGACCAATCTCAGCGTGGAGTTTGAAACCGGAGCGCTCAAGCACGCGCTCGTCACAGGCATGGAGCTGGCCTGGGAGCGGCAGTTGAACGCCAATGCCGCCGCAGTCACCACCACGACCGACCTGTTCGATCCGGGCGTGTCGATCCCCGTCGCGGCAGCCCCCACGCTGCCTGGGGACGCGGAGTCGCATCTGGACACCCTTGCGTTTTACCTCTTTGACACGGTGAAGATCGGCAGACACTGGGAGGTCAATGGCGGCCTTCGTTATGACCATCTGGAGGCCGAGTCGCGCGGAGCCAATGGTGCGGCGGGTTTTTCCAACTCGGACGACCTCTTCAGTTGGAAGGCAGGCCTGGTGTACAAGCCGGTTGAGCACGGCAGCATCTATTTCGGTTATGGCACCTCCTTCAATCCTACGATCGACGGCAGCGCCTCCACCGGCCTGGGTCTCGCGGCGGCCAACGCCGGCCTCAACCCCGAGCAGACACGCAGCTATGAACTTGGCACCAAGTGGGACCTGCTGGAGGAACGCCTCTCATTGAGCTTCGCCCTGTTCCGTTCCGAAAAAACCAACGCCCGCACCACCAATGCAGGCGTCACCTCGCTGGCGGGTGACCAGATCATCGAAGGCATCGAGTTCGGCATTTCCGGCAGCATCACCAAGCACTGGCAGATCTTTGCCGGCTACGCCTACATGCAGAGCGAAACCAATGCCTCCTCCGTGGCCGCACAGATCGGACAGCCGCTCGGCAACGTGCCGGAAAACTCCGGCAACCTCTGGACCACCTACTCGCTTCTGGAGGACAAGCTCCAGATAGGCGCCGGCTTGCAGTATGTGGGAGACATTGTGGGTGCTGGCGAAAACGCCTCCGCCACCGGCGCCAGCCGCCTCGCCCCGGAGTACTGGACTGCTGATGCGATGGTCAGCTACAGGTTCACCGACAAGTTCACCCTTCGCCTGAACATTTATAACCTCACCGACGAGCGCTACATCGACCGCATCAGCGGCACCGGCCACTTCGTGCCAGGAGCAGGACGTTCTGCCGCTCTGACGGCAAGCATCAAGTTCTAACCCCTTGTCTGACACTCAACCCAGCGCCGGGAGACTGTGCCTGCCGCAGTCTTCCGGCCTCCTCTTTTCCCATGCTCATCACCATCCCCGACGTTCTCACCCCCGACCAGGTCGCCCATGCACGCCAGCTCCTCGATGCCGCTGAATGGATCGACGGCAAGGTCACCGCAGGCTACCAGTCCGCCAAGGCCAAGGACAACATGCAGCTCGCCGAAGGCAGCCCCGCCGCGCGTGAGATTGGCGAAATGATCCTCGCCGCGCTCTCGAAGAATCCGCTGTTCCTCGCCGCCGCGCTGCCCCTGCGCATCTTCCCACCGCTCTTCAACCGCTACTCCGGCGGCCAGTCCTTCGGCACACATGTGGACAATGCCATCCGCCAGTTCCCCAACGCACCGGTGCGCATCCGCACGGATCTCAGCGCCACGCTGTTCTTCGCCGGACCGGAAGAGTATGACGGCGGCGAACTCTGCGTCGAGGACACCTACGGCGTGAAAAAGGTCAAGCTCCCGCCCGGCCACATGGTGCTCTATCCTTCCACCAGCCTGCATCACGTCACGCCCGTGACACGCGGCGCACGCATCTGCTCCTTCTTCTGGCTGCAAAGCATGATCCGCGACGACGGGCACCGCTCGCTGCTGTTCGATCTCGATCTCGCCATCCAGCGCCTCGGCCACGAGCTCGCCGGAAATCCCGTCGCTGAAAAGACCACCGTTCAGTTCACCGGCGTTTACCACAACCTGTTGCGCCAGTGGGCGGAAATGTGATCCGGCGACCCGCATGCACCTCACCTTTCATCGAGCCGTTTTCTGGCTGCACCTCATCACCGGCCTCGTCACCGGTTTGATCATTCTTTCCATGTCCGTCAGCGGCCTATGCATCGCCTATGAGCGTCAAATCACCGAATGGGTGGACAGTGGTTTCAAAGCCAGCCAGCCTGGTGCTCCACGGCTGCCGATGCAGCAGTTGCTGGCCAAGGTTCAGGAGCAAAGGCCCGGCACCAGCCCCCAGGGCATCACTTGGAAGGCCGATCCTGCCGCGCCGGTTCTCTTCAATCTGGGACGCGAATCGCTGCTCTATGTGGATCCGCACAGTGGTTCCATTCTCGGCGAAGGAGACAAGACCTGGCGCGGATTCTTCCACTGGATGACCGACTGGCATCGCTTCCTCGGCCAGCACGACGACACACGCCCCATCGGCAAGGCCATCACCGGCGCAGGCACGCTGCTCTTCAGTGGTCTGCTCCTCAGTGGCATCTATCTCTGGTGGCCGCGCCATTGGGGGCTGCCCAACCTGCGCGCCGCGCTTCTTTTCAATTTCAGGCTCAGCGGTCGTGCCCGCGACTGGAACTGGCACAACGTCATCGGCTTCTGGAGTGCTTTCCCGCTGCTGCTCATCATCACCACCGGACTCATCATGTCCTACGCATGGGCGAACAACCTGCTCTTCACCCTCGCCGGCAGTCCGGCACCACCGGTCCGCGAAGGACCGGCACGCACAGACAAATCCAGGCCGATGACGATTCCTTCCGAAAACCTCGACGCGCTCATTCACCGCGCCGAGCAGCAGGAACCTGCCTGGCAGAGCATCTCCATGCGCATGAACGGTCCCAACGCCGCCTTCATGATCGACCAAAGCCATCGCGGCCGCCCCGATCTGCGCACCATGCTCACGCTCGACTCACACACGGCAGCAGTTGTCAGCACTGAGCCGTTTTCCCGCAACAGCCTCGGCCGCCGCCTGCGCATGTATGCCCGATACCTCCACACCGGTGAGCTGGGTGGCTTCTGGGGCCAGACCCTCGCGGCGTTCTGCTCCCTCGGATCCATCCTGCTCGTCTGGACCGGTTTCGCCCTCGCATGGCGACGTTTTTTCAAGCGCTGAGTCCCGTGCTGGCCACCACTTGCCATCTGGAAATCAGCGCAAGAAATGAGTAGCACCCTGCAATTGAGACTCTATCGCAAAAAAGAACTTGAGCCCTCTCACATTCCCGCCACTGTCCGCGCCTCGTTTGCGACCGAATCTCAGTATCAACCCGTTCATGAAACCGAACTCACCCTCGAAAATCCAATGCACCGTCGGCCCTTCCCTGGCTGCTGCCGCGCTTCTGTATCTGGCCATCGCCTCCCACGCACGCTCCCAAACCGTGAGCAATCCGGTGTCAAAGCCTGCCGCCGGGGAAATCGAACTCGACGCCATCACGATCTTTGGTGAGGCAGAAAGCGACTACTATGTGCAGCCAGCCTTCCCCGAAGCCGTGGAAGGCACGAAAATCTTCGCCGGCAAACGCGCCACGATCATCGACCTCGACGCCCTGCCCAAGGTGCAGGCCAACAACTACCGCCAGGCCCTCGCGCAGACCCCCGGCCTGCTGTTCTCTGAGGAAACCACCCCGCTTGTCAGCGTCGGCTACCGCGGCCTGGGCGAGCCGCACCGCTTCCAGTTCATGCAGGTGCTCAAGGACGGCATCCCCATCCACGCCGACCCCTTCGGCTACCCGGAGGCCTACTACACGCCTCCACTTGATGTGGTGGATCGCATCGAGTTCATCCGCGGCGGCGGCGGTTTGATGTATGGCTCCCAGCCCGGCGGTGCCTTCAATTACATCACCTACATGCCGCGGCGTGACAAGGCCTTCGGCTTCCGCACGCAGAACATCTTCGGCACGGACAATCTGTTCTCCAGCTACACCGCCGCCGATGGCACCGTGGGAAACTGGGGCTACTACGGCTACTTCAATCACCGCAGCAGCGACGGCTTCCG
>DAORHS010000100.1:0-10082 GCA_035438165.1 Prosthecobacter sp. | reverse complement strand
GGAGAGCCCGGGCGGGAAGGTGCCGGCGCTCTTCGACCAAGTGTAAGGTGCATACCCCGTACCGGTCGGAGTAGCGACCAAGGTCAGGTTCACGGAAGAATTCAGCTCCCATGAACCCAGCGCATAGGGTGAAATGGCATATCCATCGCAAGATGGGTTCACCGTGACGAGAGTGTCCTCCACCTCACCATTTCCACTGGCGCCTGTCGGCCCTGGGCCGCTGGTGGAAGTGAGACGCACACGCACCCCCGTGGAGCCAATGAGGGCGCCGGCGGGGACCGTGAAACTCAGGACGCGATTCGAGTTCGAGGTGCCGGTGGCCACGGTTTTATTGATGGCCACCTGCTCGCCGGAATCCGTCAGCACCCCGTTTTGGTTAAAGTCGATCCAGGCATTGAGATAAGCGGTAGAGCCTGTGCTGTTGCTCACATTGACCGTAATCGAAGTGGAGGTGCCCTGAACGATGCTGGAGGGCACGGTAACGCCGTCTTCGTCATCGCTGCCGGTAACGTCATCCCCCGTGGCAGTGGCGTTGGTCGTGGCAGAAGACTCCTTGTCCGTGGTGGATCCGATTTTCAAACTGCTGACCACCGTGCTGCTGGCATTGCTGAAACCAGCATGGTCTCCGAAGTCGGATGTCTGGGCCACGGCAACCCCCGAACCGGCCAACAACCCAAGCACCACCGAGCCTAGCACCCATTTGACCACGGATTTTGCCCCTGAAACAGCCGATCCCAGCAAAACCCGCCCCTTCCACGCGGCAGCGCGGGGAGCGATAGTGGCCCTGCCGCAATGCGCTGGTGGCGTTGAGGCGTGGCCGCTGTTTCCCGGAGGTGATTCCATGTATTTTGGGCGAATTGGTTCATTCTAACCATAGAAATTATAATTTCAATAGCCATAAATACAGTATTCAATTTTTCTTAACCAATCTGGATGACCAACCGCTCAGGATGGTTTCCCCCCGAAAAAGACCTTTCCTCAGCCTCGACACTCGTTGTTTTACTCCTATTCTCGCTCCCCTTTTATTCCATCACGCTCATGAGCAAGAAAATCGTCCTCGCATACTCCGGCGGCCTCGACACCTCCGTCCTTCTTTCCTGGATCAAGGAAACGTACAACGCCGAAGTGATCGCCTTCTGTGCCAATGTCGGTCAGGACGATGAGTTGAAGGGGCTCAACGCGAAGGCTAAAAAGACCGGTGCCTCCAAGATCTACATCGACGATCTGCAGGAGGAATTCGCCACCGACTTCATCTTCCCGATGGTCCAGGCGGGTGCCATTTATGAAGGTGAGTACTTCCTCGGCACCAGCATCGCCCGCCCGCTGATCGCCAAGCGCATGGTCGAGATCGCCAAGATCGAAAAAGCCGGTTTCATCGCCCACGGTGCCACCGGCAAGGGCAACGACCAGGTTCGTTTCGAGCTCACCAGCGCCGCGCTGGCACCTGAAATCGAAATCATCGCCCCCTGGCGCGACGAACGCTTCCGCACCCAGTTTCCCGGGCGCGCCGAGATGATCGCCTACTGCGAAGAAAAGAAAATTCCCGTGCAGGCCAGCGCGAAGAAGCCCTTCTCGATGGACCGCAATCTCCTCCACATCAGCTACGAGGCCGGCATCCTCGAAGACCCGTGGTTCGACGCCAGCGATCCCAAATACAAGGGCTACTTCAACACGCTCTCCGTCTTCCCTGAAGACGCCCCCGACAAGGCGGAAACCGTGATCCTTGAATTCGAAAAGGGCAACTGCATCGCCGTGAACGGCAAACTGCTCTCGCCACTCGGCGTGATGAAGCTGCTCAACAAACTCGGCGGCAAACATGGCGTCGGCCGTGTGGACATGGTGGAAAACCGCTTCGTCGGCATGAAGAGCCGCGGCGTCTATGAAACGCCGGGCGGCAGCATCCTGCACTTCGCCCATCGTCAGATCGAAAGCCTCACCATGGATCGCGAAGTCATGCATCTGCGCGACAGCCTGATCCCCAAATACGCCACGCTGGTGTACAACGGCTTTTGGTACGCACCGGAACGTCTCGCGCTTCAAGCCCTCGTCACCGAGAGCCAGCAGAAGGTCAGCGGCACTGTGCGCATCAAGCTTTACAAGGGCAACATCATCCCCGCCGGACGCAAGAGCCTCTACAGCCTCTACAATCCGCAAATCGCCACCATGGAGGCCGATCCGACGAAGGCCTACAACCAGGACGACGCCACCGGCTTCATCCGTCTCAACGGCCTGCGCCTCAAAACCGGCGCCATCCGCGATCGGAAGAAGTAGGCGCCTTCTTGTCAGCAAGAACTCAGGCGTCGGAGAGTTCGCTCTCCGGCGCCTCTTTTTTTACCACAGCGTGAATCCCACCTGACCTGCGCGCCGAATCCGCGCACTAAAAATCAGGAACAAGGCCTCAACCAGATAGACCAAGTTGGCCGCCCCGACCCAGATCGGAATGAACTCATGGGGAATCAGCGGTCCGCGCGGTGCGTGGAGGTCAGGAAACACGCGGTTGATGAAAAACAGCCCGGCGCCTGCACCACTCAAAAACACCAGCGCCAGCAACCAGCGGAAATACTTCCGTTCATTCATGAATCCATACATGACCGCCAGACTGAAGGCGTACCACGCTATGGACCAGGCGAACCACGAAAAGACCTCGTGAAACAAAAACATCGCGATCACCACCGCTCCGAGAATCATATGCGTCCACATGAGCTTGCGTGTGAAGTCGATTTCTTCACGATACTTCGCACCACGAAAGCGTTGGACATCAAGCATTCTTATTGAGGGGCGGACGTGACTTTGTTATCTAGGTTGTCTTTGATGAGAACTCCCGGCTTTTGCTCAAAGGAGAACCATGCGCTGTCCTTAGCAAGTTTACGGCCACAGTCCATGCATAGATTGCTTGTGACGAGCAGATTTTTCACCGCGCCCGTGCCCCAGGCCGCCGCTGTGGACAATCCGGCAAAGGTATTGCCATTGATGATCAAGCCATCAACGCCGTCCTCCACCAGCACACCGGCGCCTTCATCGATCCCCATCGGCGTCTTGTCCGTGGCCGGCCGCTTGTCCTTTCCTTCCCCGATGTAGGTGTTGCAGAAGGTGTTGGCGCTGATCGTGTTGCGCTCCGATTCCTTGCTGACGCGCACGGAAAATTCATGTGCGATGGTAAAAGTGTTCGCGCTCAGCGTGCAGCCGCACGCGTCCCGCAAATCGATCCCGCCCTTCAGATGATGTGCGATGACGTTCGCACTCAGGGTGATCCCATAGCAGTCACGGTTCAGGATGACCGCCGTGCCATTGCACTCCTCGATCATGTTCCCGCTCACCACCGAGCCGTAGGTGTTCTCAATGATCACACCGTTGCCCAGATGGTCGTCGATGTTGTTCCCGTTCATGCACAGATTAAACGAATCCACGCACCGGAGCGCGTCCTGGTTCTCCTCAAAGTGGTTCGCGCTCACCACGATGTCGTGACAGCCGAGGATCTCGACGCCGCTCTTCTTGTTGTAGGTGATGATGCAGTCCGCGATGCGCGGGTCTTCATAGCAGTCCTTCAACTGGATGCCGTGACCGCCATGATGGTCCACCGACACGCCTTCGAGATAAATTTCCTGAATGCCCTCCGCAAAGATGCCGTCGCCGCTCTTTTCGCCGCCGCTGATGCGCAGGTCCGCCATCTGCACGCGCCACAGCCGCGCTTTTTTATCCGTGTCCAGATCGGCTGGGCGCAGGATGATGGCGGGTGCCCCGCTTTCACTCTTGTTGATGATGTGCGTCGCGGCACCACCTCCCACGATGCGCGTCTCCGCCGTCGTCACCCGCAGAGACTCGGTGATTTCATAGTTGCCCGGTGGAATCGTCACCACCCCGCCCGCTGCGGGCACGGCATCCAGTGCGGCTTGTAGATTCGGATGCTTCGAGGCATCAATGACCACCGGTGTGACGGTCTGGGCGCTCAGGGAAACCACCAAACAACAGAGAAAAGAAAGCAGCATTTTCATTCAGGGAACAACGCTCCCAGAATCGCGGTTCGGTCACATTTCCATCGTCCAAGGTCCCGTCACATCCAAAGCATGCCGTTCAAAGCCAGATCGCGGAAGAAGAATTAGATGGACGCATGCGAATCCATCCAAGAGACTTCCACCATCATGAAAGCGCGCTTCCACCTCATCTTCATGCTGATCCTTCCGTGTATGGCGGCGGCGCAGCTCGCACCGGACATCCATCCCGCCCGCTTCGGGGCGCTGACCCTCTACTTCGAAAACGATGCCTTCGGCAGCACGGACCGGGATTACACCAATGGGGTGCGCCTCAGCTGGACCTCGCCCAGCCTCCAACGTTTCAGTGATGACCCGACCGCAGGCCGGGTCGCCGGAGTCTTCGATGACGCCCCTTGGTTCGGCGACTCAAGCTACGAACGCAATGTGGCCATCTCGATCGGTCAGAGCATGTTCACCCCCGTCGATGTGCGCAATCCCGCCCTTGTACCCAGTGAGCGCCCCTACGCGGCATGGCTCTACGTCGGTCTCGGCCTGGTGTGGAAGAAGACGAACGTCAAAAACACCCTTCTCTTCAACATCGGCGTCATCGGTCCATGGGCTCTGGGAGAGGAGTCCCAGCGGCTCGTGCATGACGCGCTGGGGCAACGCTCCCCTCAAGGCTGGGACAACCAGTTGCGCAATGAAGTGGGCGTCAACGTAACGTATGAGCGCAAGTGGCGCCTCCACCACAACCCCGCCAGCAGCGGCATGGACTGGGACTTCCTTCCCTACGTCGGAGCCACGCTCGGCAACGTGTACACCCATGGCACTCTCGGCGGGGAACTCCGCTTCGGCTACAACCTGCCGGACGACTTCGGCACCGGAGCCATCAGCGACTCCGCCACCACGTCCACCCCTCTGGAAGGCTCCACCAAGGCATGGGCCCACCGTTTTGGCTGGCATCTCTTCGCCCGTGCTGAAGGCCGCGCTGTCGCACGCAACATCTTCCTCGATGGCAACACCTTCCGCGACAGCCATTCCGTGGACAAGAAACCCTTCGTCGCCGACCTCTCGCTCGGTTTCGCCGTCAACTGGCGCAACTCCAAGCTCAGCTACGCCTACATCTACCGCACCTGCGAGTTCAAAGGCCAGCCCGACGAGCAGATCTTCGGCTCGATCACCCTGAGCATCTTCTTCTAAGCCACACCGGCCTCAGCCGTGCGTGCCTTGGCAGGAAAAGGAGCCGCCGCTCCTTCTCCCCGTACTTTCCGCCTGCAAAAGCGCTTCACCACGCCACGTTCCGCTACCACCATGATCACACGCCTCACGCTCCTGCTCGCCGCCGTTCTCTCGCTCTCCTCCGCCTTCGCGGAGCCGAAGAAGCTGCTCGTCGTCACCGTCACCACCGGCTTCCGCCACTTCTCCATCGAGACCGCTGAAAAAGTCCTCGCCGAGCTCGGCTCCAAGTCCGGCGCGTTCACCGTCGATTACGTCCACCAGCCCGAAGGCCAGCCCAAGAGCCCCGGCAAGGCCCCGGTGCGTAACGAAAAGAAGGACACCGACGAATCATTCAAGGCCAAGGTGGAAGCCTTCAGCATCGCAAGCGCCAAGTTCAACGAAGACAACAAAATCTGGGGCGACAAGATCAAAGCCTACATGGCCGAGCACATGGCCCTCGACAAAATCAAAGGCTACGATGGCTTCGTCTTCGCCAACACCACCGGCGATCTTCAACTCCCCGACCGCGAGGGCTTCATCAAGCTCATCGAAGGCGGCAAGGCTTTCATCGCCATGCACTCCGGCTCCGACACCTACCATCCCTTCCGTGGCTACATCGACATGCTCGGCGGCGAGTTTGAAACCCACAAAGCCCAGGTCGAGATCCAGCCCATCCTGCACTCCCCCGGCCATCCCATCACCAAGACCGTCCCCGTCGGCTGGAAAGTCTTCGACGAAATCTACATCATCAAGAGCTTCGACAAAGCCAAGGTCCACGGCCTGCTCGGCCTCAACTCCCATCCGAACCTCGCGCAACTGTCCGAGGAGGAGCAAAAGAAAGAGGCGGAACTGAAGCGCTACTTCCCCGTCTCCTGGTGCAAGGAATTCGGCGCCGGCCGGGTCTATTACAACTCCCTCGGCCATCGCGAAGACGTCTGGGATCCCACCTGGAAGGAAGGCACCAAGGACCGCAAGAACAGCCCCGAGATCGCCCAGACCTATCAGGAGATGATCCTCGCCGGCATCAAGTGGGCGCTCAAACTCGAAGAAGGCGTCGCCACTCCGGGCAACATCCCGTAACCCTCCGCCCAAGCGCGGAGATTCGCTTCACTCAGGAGATGGGAGACTGGAGTTCCAGTCACTCGTCTCCTTTTTGTCATTGGCCGAAAATAGGAAAAGAGGCAAAAAATCAGATCCAATCTTTTCGAACTCTTTCCTCTCTTTCGGCCAATCCTTCCGGCAACTACACCCTGAGCACACCGCGAAACGCCCTGGCGCTGTAGTAGGACTGCGCCCCGTTGTGATAAAAGAAGACTCGGCCAAAGCGGCGGTCCCCAAACAGCGCACCGCCGAGCTTTCGCATCTCCGCAGGCGTTTTCACCCAGCTCGACGTCTTCATGTCGAACTCTCCCAGCATCTGCAACTCCCGGTACTGCTCCTCCGTCAAAAGCTCGACGCCCATCGCCGCCGCCAGGTCCATGGCATTGTGCTTCGGCCTGTGCTCCTTCCGTGATTCCAGCCCCTCGCGGTCATAGCACACACTCGTCCGTCCCTTGGGACTTTCCGCCGAACAATCAAAGAAGACATACTCGCCCGTCTTCTTGTCCTGACCCACCACATCCGGTTCGCCGCCGGTACGTTCCATTTCATGGAGCGACCCCAGCTTGCCGGCATTCGCTTCCAGCCTTGCCTGCAAGGGAGCCCATTCGAGACTTGGGTGACGGTTCCGGTGCCGATCAAAACGCGCTCTCAAGGATCGGAGCAGTTCCTCACGTTGATCGGGCGACAGCTTCTTGCGGGTTTCAATGCCTTTCATGGAGGTTTCCTTGAGATTGCCGGGTTGTGTCAGGCCGAGGCCTTCGGATGCAGAAGAAAGTGTCTTGTTCGGAGCGCTTGTTCTGCAACGCATGGAGAGGCACATTCATTTTCAATCTGTCCATTAAGTGGAGGAAAGGATCGGGCACGAGCAGCCTGAGCATAATACCGATTCGCTTCGCCCGTCTCGTTATTCCGTATTCCCCGTCCCTGTCTGAACGCCCGGCCCCTGGCCGCTGTCTCAAGAGGTGCCCCCGTTCCCTCCCTCATGAATCCCAGCGACACCCCCACCCCTCCCACCCCGCGTGAAAAAGAAGTCTGGCGTCTCTCTGCCAACGGCAAAGCCCCCGAAATCATCGCCATCCGGCTCGGCATGAAGCTCTCCAAAGTGCTCCTCATCCTCGCCATGCTCCCCAAGCCCTGAGCCTCGGTTCCAGGTCTCACAGGCTCCAAGAACCTAGTGCAGCCGTTCCACCATGCCCCGTCGCCGACTGACCGCCGGTGGAATCATAAAACAGCGTGCCGTCCGCACGCTGACCGATGTAGGGGTACGTCCTCGGCACCTCGTCCGCCTCCACCGTCGCTTGAAACAGCCGGTCCGCGAACACCCCTCTCCCCGGCTTCTGCCCGACGATCACACCCGCCACCTGCGTCTCCACGTCGCCCTCCGGCCAGCTCACGCCCGCCGCGGCCCCGGTCGTGTAGGTCAACAGGATCATCTGCGCATGGCGCTTATCCTTGGCCTTCTGCGACGCCTCCGACATGAAACTCAGGTTCGGCAGCACGATCGCCGTCAGGAAACCCAGGATCGCGATCACGACCATCAGCTCGGTCAGGCTGAAGCCTGAGCGGCGGGAAACGACGAAGTGCGTTTTCATGACGACGCGGAGGGAAGCAGGCGGACGACCCGCTGGCTTCCCGGCACCCCATCCTTCGTTCGAGTCTCGTCACCGTCTCCAAGACGTCTTTTCAAAAACACCTGAATGGAGCTTCACGCTCCGCCGGTCCGAACGCGAGACCGGTCAAGGCAAGATCAAGAAGGGAGCGCAGCCGCCCTCGTCCGCCTCTTCTAACAGGTTGTTGAAAAAACGCGATAGGGAAAGGGCTTCGAGATGCTTGCGCGGCATTTTTTGGCGTTTTGGCGAGGTTCGCACCCAGGTTCTCGCAGGTTTTACGTCCCGCGAGGGGCGTTTGGACGCAATGCACCCGGAATGGAGTCGCCGAGGCGAAAGGTGATAAAGCAGGTGGTACTTGGTTGCTGCCAGTGAGGCAGCTTGTTGGGCGTGCGCTCAATCTCGGCGAAGGGGTTGAAGAACTTGAAGTCGTCCCAGGCCATGGCGTGTGTATTTTACAGAGCGTCAAGGAGCGGGGGGGGGCTCTGTCCCCCACACCTTGTTACTTCGCCAGCCACAAGATCCCTGTCGCGGTGACCTGGATGTTCTTCTTCACGGGCGTGAGTTTGACGGTCTCCAGGGTGAGGGCGGCGGGGTCGTATTGATCGCGGATCTTCTGCGTTTCATCGGCCGTTTGCTGTTCGATTTCGGCCATGTCGGCTTTGTCGCGTTCGAGCTCGGCTTCGGCGGCCTTCGCCTCCGAGGACTCGCGCATGACGCGGCTGGCGCTGCTGATGGTGCTGGTTTTGAGGATGCTGGATTTCCGGCCCATGAACGCGCCCAGGAGGCTGCTGCCGATCTGCACGACGGTGCTGAGCTTGGCGCTCGAGGCCTGCGACTTCTGCGATTCGAGTTTGAGCTCGGCTTTGGCGGCCTTGGCCTCGAGGGACTTGAGTGCTTTCTCGGTTTTCGCGCGCAGTTCCTCGATGGCGGCATCGCGTTTCTCGCGCGTCGTTTGCGTGATGCGTGCTTTGAACTCGTCCTGCTTCTCGCCGGGGTTTGAATAGGCCTCCAACAGCGGGCTGTAGAAGACTTCGAGGAAGTGGTTGGAATACACCCACTCCTCGAAATCCTTGCTGATGCTGGTGTAGGTGCTGGATTTCAGCGCGGGGCCGGGCAGATCGGCGAAGGCGGCGTTGGCGACGGGTTCGGAGTCGAACTTCGACAGATCAACGTCCTTCGGAATGTCCACGAACTTGTCCCACAGCACTTTCTGCTTCTCGATGTCGATGACGTTGACGAGCGTGACGCTGCTCTTGCCGCTGATCTTCTTTTTTGCGTCGTCGAAGTTCACCACGGCGCTGCGCAGGATGGCGGGCACATAGGTGACGCGCTCGCCGTCTTTGTCGGTCGGCTGGAACAGGGCGGTGGCGTTTTCCGGCAGGCGCGGGCGCACGGTGTTGCGCTCCGCTGCGGTGCTGCTGGAGCCGGGAGGGGCGAAGCCGTCGTCTTCGGCGGCCACCTCGCTCTTCGGCGGGCGGATTGGGTCCATGAGCTGCTTGATCTGCGAGCGCGAGAGCGGCCCGCTGAGGTAGGCGAGCACCCAGCGCACATGGAAGGCGACCGGCTGGTCTTCATGCACATTGTTCATGAGGAAAACGCGATTGCCGAGACCGGCGAGCGTGCGCTCCATCGCGCCCTTGTCGAATTTACCACCGGCGGTGTTGGCGGCGCCTTCCAGTCCTTCGAGCACGCGCATCTTGTCGCGCTCCGTCTGCAAACGGCCGAGCCACCAGGTGCCGATGTTCGCCAGCGCCTTGTAATCGAGATCGGCAGGATTTTGCGTGGCCAGCAGCAGGCCGATGCCGAAAGCGCGTGCTTGTTTGAGCAGAAGCATCATGGGCTTTTTCGAGGGCGGCATGGCCGTGGGCGGCAGGTAGCCGAAGATTTCATCCATGTAGAACATGGCGCGCAGGGAGGTGGTGCCCTGCTGCGAGCGCATCCAGCCGAGGAGCTGATTGAGCAGCAGCGAGACGAAGAACATGCGCTCCGTGTCGCTCAGGTGCGCGATGCAGAAGATCGTGACGCGCGGCTTGCCCTCCTTCGTGTAATACATTCGCTGGATGTCGAGCGGTTCGCCTTCCAGCCATGAAGCGAAACCGGGGCTGGCGATGAGGTTGTTAAGCTTCATCGCGAGCGCGGCGCGCTTGGCCTCCGGCATGAAGCTTTCGACATCGACGACGCC
>DAORHS010000099.1:0-10129 GCA_035438165.1 Prosthecobacter sp. | reverse complement strand
CAAGGTGCCCTGCGATCCGCCGGGGGTGACAACCACCACATCGCCGACGATCAGCGGACTCTCGCAATAGCCCCAGCCGGGCACCTTGCCGCCGATGTCGGTCATGCTCGCACGCCACAGCTCCTTGCCATCGGCGGCTTCCAAGCACACCAAGGTTCCTTTCCCGCTCAAGGCATACACCTTGCCGCCATCAACTGTCGGCGTCGAGCGCGGCCCGTCGCCCCAGCCGTTGGTGAGCAATGCGCCCGCCTCGACGGACCATTTTTCTTTGCCTGTGGCGGCATCGATCGCGATCACATACTCCACCGCGTCTCGTGCGCCCATCGTGTAGAGCGTGCCGCTGACAACGGCGAAGCCCGAGTAACCGAGGCCGGCATTCTCATTGAGCCAGACACGCTTCGGCCCGTCGGCAGGCCAGGTTTTGAGCAAGCCGGTCTCGGTGGAGATGTCCGTGCGGTCTGCTCCGCGAAACGTGGGCCAGTCGGCGGCGGATGCGGAACCCAGGGCGATGAGAGAGGAGAGAAATGCGAGGCGGATCATGGTGGGAGGTGTGGTTGCAGACGAGAACGTCTGCATTGAGCGAAAAAAAGCGGACGATGGCGAGGAAAAACGCTTCGCCATCGTCCGCCGGGGTGATTTCTTCGTTCTTCGATCAATCCTCACCGCTCGCCGCGAGCTGGGCGATGACGTTGATGTCTTCCAAGGTCGTCGTGTCGCCTTTGATGAGTTCGCCGGCGGCGACCTGCTTCAAGAGACGGCGCATGATCTTGCCGGAGCGGGTCTTCGGCAGCGCGGCGGCGAAGCGGACTTCATCCGGCGTGGCAACGGGGCCGATGACTTTGCGCACGTGCTTCTTCAGCTCCTCGCCGAGTTCGCGGCTGGTCTTGATGCCTTCCTTGACGGTGACGAAGCAGACGACGCCCTGGCCTTTCATTTCATCGGGACGGCCCACGACAGCGGCTTCGGCGACGGCAGGATGCGACACGAGGGCGCTTTCGACTTCGGCGGTGCCGAGGCGGTGACCGGCGACGTTGAGCACGTCGTCGATGCGGCCGATGATCCAGATGTAGCCGTCCTTGTCGCGGCGGGCTCCGTCTCCGGCGAAATACCAGCCTTTGAACTCGCTCCAGTAGGTTTCCTGGTAGCGTTTCTTGTCGCCCCAGATGCCGCGCAGCATGGACGGCCAGGGCTTCTTGATGACGAGCTTGCCCTGTTCGTTGGGGCCAACTTCCTTGCCCAGATCATCGACGATGCCGACCTCGACGCCGAAGAACGGCAGCGTGGCGGTGCCGGGCTTGGTCGGGATCGCACCAGGGATCGGGGTGATCATGTGACCGCCAGTTTCCGTCTGCCACCAGGTATCGACGATGGGGCATTTGCCACCGCCGACCTTGTTGTGATACCACATCCAGGCCTCGGGATTGATCGGCTCGCCGACGGTTCCCAGCAGGCGCAGGCTGCTAAGGTCGTGCTTCTTGAGCCACTCGTCACCCCATTTCATGAAGGCGCGGATCGCGGTGGGCGCGGTGTAGAAAACGGTGACGGCGTATTCTTCGATGATGCGCCAGAAGCGGTCGTTCTCCGGCCAGTTCGGGGCGCCTTCATACATGAGCGAGGTCGCGCCCAGGGCAAGGGGGCCATAGACCATGTAACTGTGGCCGGTGACCCAGCCGACATCCGCGGTGCACCAGTACACGTCGTCGTCCCGCAGGTCGAAAACGTATTTGCAGGTCATCTGCGCGTGCAGCAGGTAGCCGCCGGTGCTGTGCAGGATGCCCTTGGGTTTGCCGGTGCTGCCGCTGGTGTAGAGGATGAAAAGCGGCGCCTCGGAATCGAGGGACACGGCGGCGCAGTGAGCGTCCACGTACTCCAGCTCGCGGTGCCACCACACGTCACGTCCTTCTTCGATATGCACGTCCTGGCCGGTGCGGCGGAAGACGATCACGGTCTTCACCGGTGTGTCCTTGGCCTTGAGCGCGTCATCGACGTTCTTCTTCAGCGGCACGACGGCGCCACGACGGTAGCCGCCATCCGCGGTGATGATGATGGAGGAGCCGCTGTCGAGCACACGGTCCTTGATGGATTCCGCGCTGAAGCCGCCAAAGATCACGCTGTGCACCGCGCCGATGCGCGTGCAGGCCAGCATGGCGATGGCCGCCTCGGGAATCATCGGCATGTAGATGATGACGCGGTCGCCCTTTTTGACCTTGTGGCGCTTGAGCACGTTGGCAAAGCGGCAGACTTCGCGATGCAGCTGCTGGTAGGTCAGCACGCGCTTCTCGCCGGGTTCACCCTCCCAGATGAGCGCGGCCTTGGTCTTGCGCGGGCCGTCGAGATGACGGTCGAGGCAGTTTTCGCTGACGTTGAGTTTGCCGCCGGTGAACCACTTCGCGTTCGGGCATTTCCAGTCGAGCACCTTTTTGAAGGGCTTGTTCCAGAGCAGTTCCTTCGCCTCGCGGCCGAAGAACTTGTCGGGATGCTTCAAAGACTCCGCATGCATCGCCTTGTACTGCGCCATGCTGCTGATGCGCGCCTTCTTGGAAAACTCCGCGCCCGGTTTGAACACGCGATTTTCGACAAGGAGAGACTTTGAGCTGCCTCCGGCCTTGACGGCGGGCTTGGCGGCTTTCTTCGGGGCGGGTTTGGTGGCGGTTTTCTTGCTCATGGCTGGGTGGGGTCGGCGATTGGAAGGCGCAGAGTAGAAACCGGAGCCGCCAGCACGCAAGGCGAAGCTGCATCTCCGCCCCATCAGGGGGCGAACTTCACCTTGCCACACCGTCCCCACGCCTTACGATAGGCCTCCATTCGTCATGATTTCCCTGCGCACCAGCCTGCCCGCCCTCTTTGCCGCCGCCTTCTGCACGCTGGCCCCGGCCCAATATTCCAACCGGATCGTCGCCGTCGTTGACGGCACCCCCATCGCCGCCTCCGAGGTGCAGGAGACAGTCAGGACGCAGGAACAGATCATCCGCTATCAGTTTCAAAACGACCCGGCCCGCATCAACAAGGAGCTCAGCATCCTGCGTGAAGGTGCCGTTGACTCCTTGATCGACCGCGAACTCCTGCTGGCCGAGTTCAAAAAACTCGGCGGTGTCATCAAGGCGCAGTATGTCGATGACGACATCAACGGCATCATCCGCGAGAGCTTCAAAGGAAACCGGGATGCGTTCGTGGATGAACTGGCCAAGTCCGGCATGTCAGTCAAAAAGTTCCGCGAGGTGCGTGAAAAGATGGTCATTATGAATGTCATGCGCGCACGCAATTCCGGCGAACACCCGCCGGCGACGCCCCGTGAAGTTCAGGATTACTACGACAAGCACGTGGACAAGTGGCGCGAGGGAGATCAGATCAAAATCTCCACCATCACCATCCCCAAGTTCTCCGGTGAGGCCGGCTCCACCCCTGAAAAGCAGAAGAAACTCGCCCAGGAGCTGCGCACGAAGGTGGTCAACGGCGCCGATTTCGCCGCCACGGCGAAAACCTACTCCCAGGACAGCCGGGCGGAATACGGCGGTGCGTGGGACTTCATGGCCAAGACCGACATGATGCCCGCCATCGCCAACGCGGCCATGGAACTCAAGACCGGCGGCATCAGCCCCGTGCTCGACATGGAGACCTCCTACATCATCGTCGCCTGCGACGCGAAAAAGCTCGGCACCGCCCCCGATCTCGAAAAGATGCGCCCGGAGATCGAAAAGATGATCAACCAGGAGAAATCCAAGGCCAACATCGACAAGTGGATGGACAGCATCCGCAAGAAGCACGTGATCAAAAGATTCTAAGCCGCCAACGCGAACCCGCCCGCCCCGTGATCCAGATCGTTTTCAATGACATCAGCGCCGCCGAGCTCTCCCAGCTCCCCACCCAGGTCCAGTTCCACCTGCTGGAAGCCCTGAACATCCAGCCCGCCGACATCGACGAGGAGCTTCTCGGCAAACGCTATGGGGTGCTCGAACGCAGCGGCAAAAAATTCTACCGCTGCCGCGCCGGCGACCACCGGATCTACTTCGGCATCGTCGAGGGCAACGTGCGCGTTCACCGTGTGCTGCACAAAAACACCCTCACCGACTTCCTCTTCCGCAGCAACCTGCCTGGTGGCGGCGAGGACGAGGAGTTGAGCAAATCCAAGAACTTCTGGCACCTCATCGACGAGGGAGCGAAGACGCTGAAGGTCGCTTAGGCTCCCGAAATGACGAATTCCGAATGACGGAATGACGAATGGGGCCGGAAGTTCGTAATCATTCGTCATTCCACATTCTGGTTTCGTCATTTTCCCGCCATGCTCACTCTCGACGCCCTGCTTTCCGACGAATCCCTGCGCCAGCAGGAGTTTCCAGTCATCAAAGACAGCCTGTTCCTCGCCCATGCCGGCGTCACCATCCTGCCGCGCCGTGTGGCGCGCACGATGCAGGACTACCTCGAACAAAGCTGCCTGCGCATGCAGGAGTATCCCGAGGCCTGGCGTGCGGTGAATGAGACCCGCGTCGTCGCTGCCGAATTAATCGGCGCGAAAGCCAGCGAGATCGCGCTCATCGGTCCCACCTCTGTCGGCCTCAGTTTGGTCGCGAATGGCCTTCCCTGGCAGGCGGGCGATGAAGTCGTCAGCTATCTCGATGATTATCCCGCCAATGTGTATCCCTGGAGTGATCTCGAACGTCATGGCGTCGTCTTGAAACGACTCCAACCGGCCTCTCTCGGCGAAATCACACCTGAACTCGTCGAAGCGGCGCTCACGCCGAAGACCAAGCTCGTCGCGCTCGCCTCCTGCCACTTCCAAAGCGGCTACCGCATCGAAATCGACCGCATCGGCCGCATGCTGCGCGAGCGCGGTGTGCTGTTCTGCCTCGATGCCATTCAAACCGTCGGCGCGTTCGAAACACGCGTCGATCACGTCGATTTCCTCTCCGCCGACTCGCACAAATGGATGCTCGGGCCGATGAGCGCGGGCATTTTTTATGTGCGCGAGGAGTTGCAGGACATGCTCCGCCCCAGCCTGCTCGGTTCCTGGAACGTGCGCAGCCCCAACTTCATCGCGCAGGAAGAAATCGCCTTCGAACGCGGTGGCCGCCGCTACGAACCCGGTGCGCTGAACATCTCCGGCATCCTGGGCATGAAGGCCGGTATCGACTTGATCCAAGAAATCGGCCTCCCAGCCATCAGCGCCCAGCTCTTGAACCTCAAAGCCCGCCTCTATGCCGGTTTGCAGCCGCAAGGCTTCACCTTCCTCGGCCCCGATCCACAAAGCATTCACGCCTCCTCCATCACGACCGTTCAGCACGCCACACGTTCGCTGGAAGACATCTCCAAGCACCTTAACGAGCACGCCATCACCCCTTCCCTGCGCCACAACCGCGCTGGACAACCACTGTTGCGCTTCAGCCCGCATTTCTACAACACGGAAGCGGAAATGGATCGCGTGGCGAAGGTGATCGGCGAAGGGGCGTGATTAATGCCGCACCGTCGCAGGCAATGACTTCTCGAGCGCGGAGAGGATGTGCTGGTGTCGGCGGCATCGACCTCGGCAGTTTCGAGGGTCTTGTCGTTGGAGCGATAGGTGAGCGTCCAGGCGATGGATTTACGATCTTGCAGGCCAAGTTCTTTGTCACGCGAATCCGTCAGCACATTATCGGCTTCGCGCCGAAGGATGCTCTCTGAAATCCATCCCAATTACTTCCAGGCCAAGTGCCCAGCCTCCTTGTGCGAGCAAGTCGGCTGAGCGAGTACGGAGAAAGGACATCAGTCCTTCAAAGTCCAGCATTTCACGAGTATGGGGATGCTGCCAGCCACTGGAGCGCCGCCCGGCCAGCCCGACCACGAAAATACCATGCCTGCTCGAGTGGTTTGAGAGGTAGTCATTGACCAACTGAGCCTCCAGATCGCTCAGCAGATCGTTCGCTGTGCGCTCATCGGCAAGCTTGACCTCGATGGGCACCGCCCCGGTGATCGCCGGGTTTTCCAGCCGGAGATCGGGTCGCAGTTCTCCATGGATCACTGCCTCCTGCGGGGCGGTATAGAGGTCTTGGCTGAGTTCGGACAGTTTCATCGCGAGGAAGCGGCGAACCATGGCTTCATCGCTGTCTGGCCGCACATAGCCTCGCACATCAATGTCGAATGGACGCTCGACCATGCCTTTGATGCACTGTAGTCGGCGGCAGCCGAGGGAGAATAGGTCGGCGGCACTGAGCGGTTCCGCCTGATGTTTTGCCTGAAAGGCCCGGATGCCAGCGGCTTTCCAAGGCAGTCCGTCGGAGATGCGTCGGGACTGACTTTCATGCAGGTGGAGGATGTAATCGCGGTCTGTTTGAAGCTCAGGAGCTACGAGCAAGGAAAGCAGGGCATCCGCAGCCTCGGGCGTGTCTTTGGCAGAAAGCGCGCTCAAAAGACGTCCTCGAAATGACTGCGCATCATCTCTGGGGAGAGGAGTGTAGCTGCCGCTTGCACGGCGTATGTCGTCTTCTGGTCTGACCCAGCGATACACCCAGCGAATGAAATGCGCCGTCACAGCAGGCCGGGCATGATCCTGAACTGAGAAAAGGCACTCTCGGTCGAAGCGATCATCAAATGCAGCGCAAAGGGATACTGCCGTGTTGCTAGAATGCTCACGGCTCATCGTTCCTGCCAAAACGAGGTTATCATAATACTCGATGGCTTGAATTGCGTCTGTTTGCAGCCAGACCGACAGCCATGTGTGATGCTGTGGGGTTCCGACCAGATATAGATGAATTCTTTCGGACGCCAGAGCTGCGAACACGGACGGGCTTGTGCCGGAGTGCTTGATCAGCAGCCGCATGATCGAATACAGACTTTTGTCACTCGGAGGGTCTCCAGATTGGAGTCGTGCGAGCAAAGATGCAGCGAGCAATTGAGCCAAGTTGCTCTTTGACCAATGAAAGCGGTCTAGGGTGCGAATACCACCGTGATCGCCGATCAGGTCCCACTCCCGGTCGATTCGTTGGTTAATCACACTCAAAACAGCTTCGGGATGGTGGTTGGCGAGTTCGGGTAACCAATCGCTGAAACCATTGAGCTCGCGGATGGCGTAGCGAGTCGCCTTTTCAGCCTGTGCTGTAGTCCAATCCGCAAAGTTGATCCGCCCTGTCTGCCAGAGATGTTGCAAGCCTGTCAGGCCGGGCACCAACCCAATCGTGGTTCCTTCAGAATCGGCCGGGTCATACCCTTCCCAAACAGCTATACATCCCTCCTGCACGGCCTCAGTGATCTTGTTACCGTACTTTCGAATCATCTTGTTCCAGCTCTTGGACACCCAATGTGACCCGCTATCCTCACGGTTGCGGTGCAGGAGGTCATCCAAGACGCTAGGTTTGTCTCCATGGCGAATGGCCCCCAAATGCCATCTTAGCCAAATTGCGTTTCTGATTCGCCAGTATCGGCCCGCAACCGTTCCCCAGCGAGTCAACCACCAGTAACGACAAAGCACGCCATCCCAAGTCTGGCTATGCAGCCAGCCTCTGGCATTTTCCAGCCAGCCGGGTCTCGAAACCTTCGCAAAAGCCGTCTCAAGTTCGGAAGAACTTCGAATGTACGCCTGAATACGCTTCTTGATGGAGCGTTTCCGCCCATTCATCCTCCAGTGCCGAGCGACCAACGTCAGTAATCCAAGCCTTTCTCCAGCATCGTGCCGAAAACTCAGATCCTGTAGCATCCAATCCAAGTCCTGATCAGTGGATTTTGAAAACCCGAGATGATAATCCTGCGCATGGGTTGCCCAATATGAGGGCTGCTGATCGGTTTTTCTTTCTTTCTGCTGATTGAAACAAAGCCAGAATGCCCGTTGCCTGACGCATGGGTGTGGTCTGCTCAGCGCGTCTAGATCAACCTTGTCTCCATCTATGGGGGAGTCGTCAAATTCACTTCGTGGATCAATGTGCTTATGAGTGCAAATCCAGAGCGCACGGGATGCTGTTACCTGGCTGCTCTCGTTTAGACGGCTTGATGAAAGCAGGTTTCCAAGTGCAACCCTCAAAGGAGGGCCAAGCCAGGCGAAACGTCTTGATATACAGCCTCGTTCATGGTGCGGAGATGTCTCGATCAAGGGAAGCAGTGCGTCGATCATTTGCTGAAGCTGAGAAGGATCGGTCAAAGATGCCATTGCCTTTCGCAGGTGGAATCTTGGGGTAATAGCATCGGGTGGGATATTCGACCGTTGCAGCATCGAGGCGAGCTCACTCGGAGAAATGAATTCTGGGAACAACATTTCCACCAGTTGCCCGATGTCTTCATAATCGATTTGTGTTAGCGCAGACACCCATACGGCAAGCTCTTGAAGCTGGCTCGTATCCCCAAGCTCGTCAATGAGCCACAGAGCATGAGCGGCATAATAGTGATCTTCGATGCCTGTGCGCAGAGTATTCAACATCAATGGCACCGCAGCGTGAATGCGTCCCACACGGGCGAGCTTAATCATCTCCGTCTTGAGCGATGTTGAAAGATCGGGCGACTCAAGATGGCGGAGCAACGATTGCGCCAGAGCAGGCTCACCCATCCGGCTGAGTGCCACATCGCTGAGTTCGAAGCGGACGATGTTCCGTTCGCCATAACGATGCGCGACGGCGTCCAGGATGCGCTCTTTGAAATTCAACGGCAGAAGCGAGGGGTCACCGTGGCGGAAAAAGGCCTCTGGTGCGGCCATCAAGAGGCGTTCTCGAATCTCATGGACCCACGAACCCGATCCAAGACACGCCAGCCAGACCGCGACCGGAAGCCTGCTCTGGCGGGCGTGGTAACGCCCACGGGATGAAGCAAACAATAGGTCGAGAACCTCTGCCACGGGACATTCCCTGCCCAAAAGCCGTATGAACCAGCGGGCGGCGAGGTATTCCGCGAATCCCCGGTGGTGGAAGCGTGTGGAGCCATAGATAGCGGCGTCAAACAGCGGGCGGCTGAGCAAGGCATGCACGGCGCTGGGTTCCCAGTCGTCAGGCAGGCAGGCGCGGGCGTCCAGCCCGCCTGCCTCGGAAAGCGTCTCGTCCTCGATTTTAAAATCCAGGCGTCGGCACAGGATGGTGGCCGCGGCGAGTGTTTCCGCGCCTTCGCGGGCTTTGCCCGGCTCGATTGGGAACTGCCTTTCATACTCCGCCTTTTCTGGCCGCTCCTTGAGCTGCTCAGTGATGAGGTGTTCGTGCATTTCAGCCGGCCGGCCGATGCGACGATGCTCTTTCCAGTAGGCGACCAGCAGATTCACATCGAGCGGCCTCGCCGCCAGTTCCCAGGCGTAGGCTTCGTCCAAAGCGGCACAGAAACCCTCCGAATCGGTCACTGCATGCCCTTCCACATATCGTTTGACCTGCGCCTTGTCCAAAGGCGCGATCGTCCAGACGTGAATCGCCGACTTTGGCGCGGACGATCCGCTCTTTTCATCCTCTGGTTCCACCTCGGTATCGGCCTCGCCATTTTTCTTGGGGATCAAGTGGTCAAATGCCTCAAGAACGTGCCTGCGGTCGGTGACGGGCAGCCAGTCCTTCACTCGCGAGGAGATGATGATCCGCGCCTGGCCACGTCCAGGGCGAATTAGGGAAGCTAACCTGTCGAGGGCCTCTCTGAACTGGCCGGCACGTTGGAGCTTGGACTCATCCACGGCATCAAGGAAGAACCAAACATCCCTGCCTGCTCCGAGGCAGGAGGACAAACGCTGCAAATCCTCCGTGTCCATCGCCTGCCGCGCTTCCATGGTCGCGAGCTTATGTAGAGACAGAAAAAAAGCCTCTTTGCCTTCAGTCCGCAGTTTGTTGGCCTTTGCCCGGAACTCGTAAGTCCTGCCACTGCCCGCCTCACCGAGGACAATCTGCACTCCGGGCATCTCAAGCAACTCCGGCCAAGCTGTCAGCCCCGAACGCGACCAATGGGAGAGGTAGCTCTCCGCTGCCGCATCGTCTGCAGCAGCTTTTTCATCGTGTGCACGAAACAAGCGGCCTAGGTCGATGTAGTCCGAAGGGGTCTTTTCCATTTCTGGCGGTCAAGCTGCAACGACTTGGCGAGCTGTCGAGGCTTTCACCAGCTCAAATCCGCTCCTCATACTCATCATGCGGCCCAATCCAGAACCAGTAAATGCGCCCTTCTTTTTCCAGGCCTAGTGCCCGATAACCTTTGTCCACACGGGCCGACCAATAAG